>NZ_JBIARA010000010.1:0-268771 GCF_042889525.1 Micromonospora sp. NPDC002575
ACACCGAACCAACCACCAACCACCGGCACTACCCCAACCCCAGCGTTAAATCCCCAGCTCGCGTTGGAGGCCACTCTTTCCTGCATTGAGCACGACCTTGACCAGTTCGTCCGGCTAGCCCAGCCCGGCAAGGCCCTGATCACGAGAACGCGGACGTCCCGGCCGAGGTGCTGCCAGGGCGTCCGCGTTCTGGGGTCACAGGTCGGCGGAGCACCACGATGACCAGGCATGACCGGCCCGGACCTGCCCCGGCCGGCGGCCCCGCACGCACCGCCGCGGGGCAGCCGCGGCGATCTTGCAGTTTCGGCCCCGGCAAAAGGGATGAAAAGCCCAGGAGTGGGGCCCGAAGTGCAAGATCGCCGCACCGGGGAGGGGGCCGGGCGGGCGTGGGCTGCGCCGCTTGCCGGTGACCGGCGCCCGCTGGCAGGCTGCCCCGGTGACCGAACGGGGAACGGGATCTGCCGCAAGCGACAGCGCGCCGGGCGAGAAGCGGACGGGCCGGGGTCGGCGGTGGCGGAGTCGGCTCGCGGTCGCGCTGGCCGTCGTGCTGCTGGCCGCCGCCGGCCTGTACGTCGGCAACAGCTCCACCCTGGCCGGTCGGCCACCGGGCGGGCCGTTCCTGCTGGCGCACAGGGGGCTGGCCCAGACGTTCGACCTGGCCGGCGTCACCAACGACACCTGCACCGCCGAGCGGATCCACCCGCCGCAGCACCCGTACCTGGAGAACACGCTCGCGTCGATGCGGGCGGCGTTCGCGGCGGACGCCGACCTGGTGGAGTTCGACGTGCAGGTCACCCGCGACGGTCGCCTGGCGGTCTTCCACGACGCGACGTTGCAGTGCCGCACCGACGGCACGGGGACGGTCCGTGACCACACCCTCGCCGAGCTGCGCGGGCTCGACCTCGGCTACGGCTACACCAGCGACGGCGGGAGGACGTTCCCGTTCCGAGGGAAGGGGGTCGGGCTGCTGCCGACGGTCGACGAGGTGCTGGCCGAGTTCCCCGACCGGGAGTTGCTGATCCACCTCAAGGTCGAGGGGGCCGCCGAGGGCGAGGCGCCGGCCGACCTCCTGGCGACCCTGCCGCGGCAGCGACGCGACACCCTCACCGTGTACGGCGGCGACCTGGCGGTGGCGGCGTTCTCGGCCCGGCTGCCCGACGTCCGGGTCACCTCGAAGAAGATCATGCAGGACTGCCTGGCGGCGTACCTGGCGACCGGCTGGACGGGGCACGTCCCGGACGCCTGCCACCACCGTCAGTTGCACCTGCCGCAGCGCTACGGGCGGCTGATGTGGGGCTGGCCGAACCGGTTCGTGGCCCGGATGCGGGAGGCGGACACGCGGGTGGTCGTGGTGAACGGGTCGGGCGAGTTCTCGGAGGGCTTCGACGACCCCGACGACGTCGACACGATCCCGGCGGGCTGGACGGGCGGGGTGTGGACCAACCGGATCGACGTGGTCGCGCCGCTGCTGGGTCGGTGAGCCGGGGCCGCGCCCCTGCTGGGCCGGTGACCGGCCACCACCACGTCAGCGGTCAGCGGTCGCCGGCGGTCGCGCCGACCGGCTCGGCCTCGCCGGACGTGTCCGCCTGCTCCAGCCGGCGGGCCCGCCGCCGCAGCCACCAGGTGCTGCCCAGGCCGGCGAGGACGGCGAGGACCAGCCCCGCCCAGGAGATGTCCTTGAGCCAGTGCTCGGCGGCCCGCCCGACGCTGTAGAGCAGGTAGGTGGTGCCGAAGGCCCAGAGCAGGCCGCCGGCCGCGTTGGCCAGCAGGAACCTGCGGTACGGCACGTGCAGCGCGCCGGCCAGGGGGCCGGCGAGGATGCGTAGCAGCGCCACGAAGCGGCCGAAGAAGACGGCCCACACGCCGTGCCGGGCGAAGCTCTGCTCGGCGCGGGCGAGCTGCGCGGGGCCGAGGTGTTTCGGGAAGCGCCGGCCCAGCCGGGCGAGCAGGGGCCGGCCGCCCCGGCGGCCCACCGCGTACCCGATGGAGTCGCCGACGATCGCGCCGAACGCCGCGGCGACGGCCACCCACTCGGGTTGCACGACGCCGGTGGCGGCGAGCAGGGCGGCGCTGACCAGGACGATCTCGCCGGGCAGTGGGACGCCCATGCTCTCCACGCCGATCACCCCGGCGACGATCAGGTAGACCGCGACCGGGGGCAGCGCGGTCAGCCAGTGCTGTACGTCGACCACGGCGCATCCCTTCTGGTCCGGCCTCGAACCCTACCCGGGTTGCCTGGGCGCGGCGTGCCCTCCGCCGCCGGGCCACCCGGGCGGGCGCGGGCGCGTCCCGAAGCCTGGGGCCGGGTTGCGCGACTAGCAAGACGGACGTACGGTTTTGTTGAAACGGGAATCGCGGTAAGTGTCACCTAACCGGGGCGTCGCCCCGGCCGGTGCGACAGACTGCTCAGGACTACTCACGGTCGCTGGTGTGAAGGAGTACGACGTGGCGAGCCTCGACACCTTCGGTGCGAAGACCCAGCTACGCGTCGGAGACGCGAGCTACGAGATTTTCAAGATCAGCAAGGTGGAGGGGCACGAACGGCTCCCCTACAGCCTGAAGATCCTGCTGGAGAACCTGCTGCGGACCGAGGACGGCGCGAACATCACCGCCGACCACATCCGCCAGCTCGGCGGCTGGGACGCGACCGCCGACCCGAGCGTGGAGATCCAGTTCACCCCGGCGCGGGTGCTGATGCAGGACTTCACGGGCGTACCCTGCGTGGTCGACCTGGCCACCATGCGCGAGGCGGTCCGCGACCTCGGCGGCGACGCCACCAAGGTCAACCCCCTCGCGCCCGCCGAGCTGGTCATCGACCACTCCGTCATCGCCGACCTGTTCGGCCGTGAGGACGCCTTCGAGCGCAACGTCGAGCTGGAGTACGAGCGCAACAAGGAGCGCTACCAGTTCCTGCGCTGGGGCCAGACCGCGTTCAACGAGTTCAAGGTCGTCCCGCCGGGCACCGGCATCGTGCACCAGGTCAACATCGAGTACCTGGCCCGCACGATCATGGAGCGGGGCGGGCAGGCGTACCCGGACACGGTGGTCGGCACCGACTCGCACACCACGATGGTCAACGGCCTGGGCGTGCTGGGCTGGGGCGTCGGCGGCATCGAGGCCGAGGCCGCGATGCTCGGCCAGCCGGTCAGCATGCTGATCCCCCGGGTCGTCGGCTTCAAGCTGCACGGCGAGATGCCCGCCGGCACCACCGCCACCGACCTGGTGCTCACGATCACCGAGATGCTGCGCAAGCACGGCGTCGTCGGCAAGTTCGTCGAGTTCTACGGCCCCGGCGTCAGCGCCGTGCCGCTGGCCAACCGGGCCACCATCGGCAACATGTCGCCGGAGTACGGCTCCACCGTGGCGATCTTCCCGATCGACGGCGAGACCGTCCGCTACCTGGAGCTGACCGGGCGCGACCCGCAGCAGGTGGCGCTCGTCGAGGCGTACGCCAAGGAGCAGGGCCTCTGGCACGACCCGGCCGCCGAGCCGGACTACTCGGAGCGCCTGGAGCTGGACCTGGGCACCATCGAGCCGTCCCTGGCCGGCCCGAAGCGCCCGCAGGACCGGGTGCCGCTGGGCAGCGCCAAGACGCTGTTCCGCTCGGCGCTGACCGACTACGTGGCCGCCGACGCCACCGGCGGCGACGCCGGCCGCACGCCGGGCGTGCCGCAGCAGGAGCAGCCGGTCGGCACCGCCGGCCCGGCCGACGAGGCGTCCGCCGAGTCCTTCCCGGCCAGCGACTCCCCCGCCAACGGGGTCAACGACCCGGCCGACGCGCCGCGCGACCTGGTCACCGCCGCCGTGGGCGCGGGCGGCCGGGCCAGCAACCCGGTGCGCGTCACCGGCGCCGACGGCGTGGAGTACGAGCTGGACCACGGCGCGGTGGTGATCGCCGCGATCACCTCCTGCACCAACACCTCCAACCCGCAGGTGATGATCGGGGCGGCGCTGCTGGCCCGCAACGCCGTCGACAAGGGCCTGGCCCGCAGGCCGTGGGTGAAGACCACCCTCGCGCCGGGCTCGAAGGTCGTCATGGACTACTACGACCGCGCCGGCCTCACCCCCTACCTGGAGAAGCTCGGCTTCAACCTGGTCGGCTACGGCTGCACCACCTGCATCGGCAACTCCGGCCCGCTGCCGGAGGAGGTCTCCGCCGCCGTCAACGAGGGCGACCTCGCCGTCGTCTCGGTGCTCTCCGGCAACCGCAACTTCGAGGGCCGGATCAACCCGGACGTGAAGATGAACTACCTGGCGTCCCCGCCGCTGGTGGTGGCGTACGCGCTGGCCGGCACGATGGACATCGACCTGGCCAACGAGCCGCTCGGCGAGGACGCCGCGGGCAACCCCGTCTTCCTGCGCGACATCTGGCCCAACAGCGCCGAGATCCAGGACGTCATCGCCCAGGCGATCGGCGCGACCGGCTTCAGCGCCGCGTACGCCGACGTGTTCGCCGGCGACGAGCGGTGGCAGTCGCTGCCGACGCCGACGGGCGACACGTTCGCCTGGGAGGGCGAGAGCACCTACGTGCGCAAGCCCCCGTACTTCGAGGGCATGCAGCAGGAGCCGGCCCCGGTGCGGGACATCGCCGGCGCGCGGGTGCTGGCGAAGCTGGGCGACTCGGTGACCACCGACCACATCTCCCCGGCCGGCTCGATCAAGGCGGACTCCCCCGCCGGGAAGTACCTGGCCGAGCACGGCGTGCCGCGCCACGAGTTCAACTCGTACGGCTCGCGCCGGGGCAACCACGAGGTGATGATCCGCGGCACGTTCGCCAACATCCGGCTGCGCAACCAGCTCGTGCCCGGCGTGGAGGGCGGCTTCACCGTCAACCACCTGACCGGCGAGCAGACCACCATCTACGACGCCTCCACCGCCTACCAGGAGGCGGGCGTCCCGCTGGTCATCCTGGCCGGCAAGGAGTACGGCTCCGGCTCGTCGCGCGACTGGGCGGCCAAGGGCACCATGCTGCTCGGCGTGAAGGCGGTCATCGCCGAGTCGTACGAGCGGATCCACCGGTCGAACCTGATCGGCATGGGCGTCCTGCCGCTACAGTTCCCGGTGGACACCACCGCCGAGTCGCTGGGCCTGACCGGCACGGAGACGTTCTCGATCAGCGGGGTGACCGCGCTGAACGACGGCGAGACGCCGCGCACGGTGCGGGTCACCACCGACACCGGCGTCGAGTTCGACGCGGTGGTCCGCATCGACACTCCCGGCGAGGCGGACTACTACCGCCACGGCGGCATCCTCCAGTACGTCCTGCGCCGCATGATCGCCAGCTGAGCGCAAGGAAGGGCCCCTTGTTAACAGACGTCTGTTAACAAGGGGCCCTTCCTTGCGTGTGTCAGCCGCCGGCGGCGCGGCGGCGGGCCTCCCGGATCTTCAGCGCGTGCTCCATCAGCGTGATGAGCACCTCCTTGCTCGACTCCCGCTGCCGCGCGTCGCAGAGCAGCACCGGCACCCCCGGGTCGAGGTTGAGCGCGGCCTGCACCTCGTCGAGCCGGTAGCGGCGGGCGCCCTCGAAGCAGTTCACCGCGACCACGAACGGGGTGCCGCGCCCCTCGAAGTAGTCGATCGACGGAAAGCAGTCGGCCAGCCGTCGGGTGTCGGCGAGCACCACCGCGCCGAGCGCGCCGAGCGCCAGCTCGTCCCAGACGAACCAGAACCGGTCCTGCCCCGGCGTGCCGAACAGGTAGAGCACCAGGTCGTCGCTGATGGTGATCCGGCCGAAGTCCATCGCGACGGTGGTGGTCGTCTTGCCCTCCACTCCGGACAGGTCGTCGATGCCGACCCCGGTCTCGGTGAGCACCTCCTCCGTCCGCAGCGGCCGGGTCTCGCTGACCGCACCGACCATCGTGGTCTTGCCCACGCCGAAGCCGCCCGCGACCAGGATCTTGATCGCGGTGGGCAGCGGCACGGCTCCCGCCGGCCGCTCAGAGGGCCCGTAGTCCATTGATAACCGCCTCGAAGATGCTGTCGTCGGGAAGGCCCGCGGTCGTCCTCGGCTCGCGAACCTGCACGAGGTCGCGCGCCATCAGGTCGCCGAGCAGAACCCGGATCGTACCCACCGGCAGGTCCAGGTGGGCGGCGACCTCCGCCACGGACTGGATCCGCTGGCAGAGCGAGACGATGGCCAGGTGCTCCGGGCCCAGCCCGACCTCCGGCGACACCTCCGAGCGGGTGGCCGTCACCAGGGAGATCAGGTCGAACGTGCCGGTGACCGGGCGCGCCCGGCCACCGGTCACCGCGTACGGTCGGACCACCGGCCCGGCGTGGTCGTCGACCCACCGCTCCTCCGTGGACTCCCCCGGGACCGTCATCGCGGCTACTTCTCGCCGACCGGCTGCTCGGGAAGCCGGGACGGAGAGGCCACGTACTTGCCGACCCGGGTCACCAGCATGGCCATCTCGTACGCGATGAGGCCGACGTCGGCGTCCTCGGAGGCCAGCACCGCGAGGCACGCGTTGCGGCCCGCGGCGGTGACGAACAGGAACGACGACTGCATCTCGATGATCGTCTGCTGCACCTGGCCGCCGCCGAACCGCTTCCCCGCGCCCCGGGCCAGGCTCTGGATGCCGGCCGCCATCGCGGCGAGGTGCTCCCCGTCGTCCCGGCTCAGGCCCTGCGACGAGGCCATGAGCAGGCCGTCTGTGGAGAGCGCGACCGCGTGCTCGGCCTGCTTCACCCGGCCGACCAGATCATCCAGCAACCACGTCAGATCGGCACTCGAAGCCGTCTTCTGCCCCACTCGTCGTCCTCTTCTCCCCCGGCTGGTGTCGCCGTTTGTCGTCTGGGACCTGCCGTCCCGCCACGGCGCGGGTCGTCCGCGCCGTCCTCAGGTCGCCTCGTGCTCGTCGGCGGCGTCGCCCGAGCCGCCCGTGGGCTCCGGTCCGCCGGCCCCACCGAGCAACCGGGCCGCGTCGGTGCGGCCACGGCGGGTGCCGCTCTGGTAGGAACTCATCATCTTGAGGACCTGCTCCGGCACCCGGACCGTGTCCTCCTCCTCGTCGGGCTGCGTGGCCGGGTCCTCCCGCAACTCCGGCACGATGCTGGCCTGGCGTACCCGCACCGGCAGCCCGGAGCCGGTGCGCTGCACGGACGCCGGGGCGGCGGCCGGGGCGTCGGGCGCGGCGGCGGCCTCGCCGTCGGCGGCGGTCCCGTCGGGCCGGTCGGCCAGCTCCGGGCGCTGCACCGTGGAGCCCGACGCCGCGTCGCCGCCGGACGGCCGTGGCGTGGCGATCGGGAGGCCGGTCGGCACGGTCGGCGCGTCCAGCGCCGACAGCCCGGCGGGACGCCGGGAGCGTACCGGCAGCTCGGTCTCCCCGCCCGGGACGGCCGGTGCCGGGCCGGCGGCGCGGGGCCGCGCGCGGGTGGGCAGGCCCGGCGTGCCGTCGTCCGCGCCGGGCGGCCCGGCGGCCGGGGCCGTCGGGGCCTCCGCCAGCGCCACCGGCGTGGCCGGGCGGGCCGCCGGCCGGTCGCCCGACGGGCCCGGCCGGGCCGGCACGACCGGCGTGGACGGGTCGGTCCTGCCGGTGCGCCCGGCGCCGCCGGCCTCACCCGACTCGGTGACCAGCTCCGCCGGGATCAGCACGACCGCGGTGGTGCCCCCGTACGCCGACTCCTTGAGCTGCACCCGGACGCCGTGCCGGTCGGTGAGGCGGCTGACCACGTACAGGCCGAGCCGGGCGGCGTTGGCCAGGTTGAGCTCGGAGCGGTCCACGATGCGGTGGTTCGCGGCGGCGAGGTCCTCCTCGCTCATGCCGAGGCCCCGGTCCTCGATCTCGATGACGAATCCGTTGGCCACCGCCTGACCGCGCACCTCCACCGTGGTGTGCGGCGGCGAGAACGACAGGCCGTTCTCGATCAGCTCGGCCAGCAGGTGGATGATGTCGCCGACCGCCCGGCCCGCCAGCGAGACGTTGCCCAGCGGCAGCACGTTGACCCGGGTGTAGTCCTCCACCTCGGCGACCGCGCCACGGACCACGTCGACCATGGGGACGTTGCGCCGCCAGGCCCGGCCCGGCGTGGAGCCGGAGAGCACGATCAGGTTCTCGGCGTTACGCCGCATCCGGGTGGCGAGGTGGTCGACCCGGAACAGGTCCTCCAGCTCCTCGGCGTCCTGCTCGCGGCGTTCCATCGCGTCGAGCAGGGTGAGCTGGCGGTGCACCAGCGCCTGGGTGCGCCGGGCCAGGCTGAGGAAGACCTCGCGGACGTTGCGGCGCAGCTCCGCCTGCTCGACGGCGGTGCGCAGCGCGGTCTCCTGGACCGCGTTGAACGCCTTGCCCACCTGGCCGACCTCGTCGTCGCCGAACTCCAGCGGCGGGGCCTCCCTGGCCACGTCCACGTCCTCACCGTGACCGAGCCGCTCCACCACGCTGGGCAGCCGGTCGTTGGCCAGGGTGAACGCCGCGTCACGCAGCCGCTCCAGTTGCCGCAGCAGCGCCCGGGCGGTGGTGATCGACACGATGATCGACGCGACGACGGCGAGCAGGCCCAGGCCCGTGGCGAGCACCAGACGGATGATCACCGTCACGGCGACCGGGGTGGCCCGCTCGACCACGTCGTCGCCGCCGGCGATCACGACCTCGCTCCACTGGGACAGCGCGGGCGCCACCGCCGCGTCCCAGTCGGCGGCCTCGAAGCCCAGCCGGGGGTCCACGCCCCGGCCCTGAAGGATGCCGTCCTCCAGGTCGCGCAGGTTCTCGAACGCCTCGCCGCCGACCATCGCGTCGTAGCGTTCCCGGTCGGCGGCGGGCAGCCGGCTCACCGCCAGGTCGGCCGCGAACCGCTGCGCGCCGATGAGCTGGGCGAGCTGGGACCGCTCCACCGGGGTCATCCGCCCCGCCGAGAGCACGCCGGTGAGCATGGCGTCCTCCTGGGAGAGCAGCTCACGGGCGCGGTTGAGCTCGATCAGGGCGGTGGTGTCCTCGCCGACCTGCTGGTCGTCCAGGAGCCCGAGGGCCGTGTAGACATCGAAGATGGACCGGACCACCTGCCCGTACGCGGCGAGGGTCGACGACCGGTCGACGCTGCGGGCGTCCACCCCGGAGCGGGTCTCGCCCAGCCGGGACAGCTGCCCGTAGGCCGCCTTGAGCCGCTGCTTGAGCGTGTCGTTGGCGGCGACGTCCGCGCGCCAGCTGGTGGACGACTCGCGGAACGTCGACGCCAGCTCGTCGGTGCGCCGCCGTTCCGCGCCGAGCGCCTCCCGCCGCGCCTCGTCCGGCCGGCCCAGGTAGGCCAGCGACAGCTTCCGTTCCCGCTGAAGCTGAAGCACCAGCGCCTCGCTCGGCTCGGACACCGACTCGTTGAGCGCCTGCACCCCGAGCAGGTTGGCGCCGTCCCGCAGGGTCACCCACGCTGCGAAGGCCCAGAGCGCGACGAGCGACGCCAGCAGGGCGACGATTTTCGTACGGAGATTCGTACTGCGGGAACGCATCACACCGTCCTGGCCGGCTGTTCGGGGGGCTGCCGGAGCGCATGTGGCCGGTACACCGTCGACCACGCGCGCACGCTAGCAGTGTCGGTTTGTTCACTCAAGCGGCACTGATCAAGGGGGTCCTGCCGTGCCCGGGGCCGGTGCAGGCCCCCACGCGGACGAGATGACGGGCTGCGGCGACGGCGGCGCGGACGATCACGACGGGGCGGTAGAGGTCCTTGTCGTGCCAGAGCGCGGGCACGCCGTCGCGTCCCTCCATGGTGGCCAGGTAGCGCCGAGCCCTGCCCAGCGCCGCCTCGACGCCGGCCGGCGCGGCGGACCCGGCGGCGCGCAGGACCTGCACGGCGTACGCGGTCTCCTCGACCGTGCCGCCCCACCGTCCCCAGGAACCGTCGGCGCGCTGCCCGGCGAGCACCCAGTCGGCGGCCCGGGCGACCGCGCCCGCGGCGGCCGGGCCCCGGCCGTGACCGGCCAGGGCGAGCACCGCGCAGCTCGTGGCGTAGTAGGGCGAGGCGTGCCAGCGGTCGGTCCACGCCCCGTCGGACGACTGCCTGTCGGCGAGCCAGCCGGTGAGCCGCCGCGTCACGGCGGTGAGCCGGGCGTCGGCCGGCGCGTGGTGGGCCAGGTGCCAGCCGAGCGCGTCGAGCACGTGGGCGTTGGTGGTGACCGAGGCGCCGTCCTCCCCCGGCCAGGTGCAGAAGTGCTCGCCCGTGTCGTACCCCCAGAGGCTGGCCGGGTCGACCGGGCGGCCGAGGCGGGCCAGCGCGTAGAGGGTCACCGCCGTGGTGTCGGCGTCGGCGGGCAGCCCGGGAGCGGTGGCGGTGCCGGCGGGACCGACGGTGGCCGCCAGGCCGGCGAGCAGCCGGGGCGGGACGGGCAGCGTCATGCCCGCCCGGCTCAGGGTGCTCAGCGCCCAGGCCCGCTCGAAGACGGTGATCCCGGTCGCGCACGGCACCGGGCCGCCGTGCTGGCGGGCGACGTCCTCCAGCCAGGACAGCGCGGCGGCGGCCCCGGGCCCCGCGTCGGGCCCGCCGAGCCAGGCGGCAGTCGCCGCCGGGGACGCGCCCACGGTGCCGGGCCCCACCGGGGTCACCCCGGCGGCCCGGCGGGCCGCCGGGCCGGCCACCTCCAGGGCGTGCAGCAGCTTCACCGGCAGCGGGCGGCCGGAGGCGACCAGCGCGCGGACCCGGTCGAGCCGGGCGTCGTCCAGCCCGGACGGCAGGGGCAGTGGGCCGGCGTCACGCCAGGCGGCGAGGCCGGGCGGCGGGTCGGCGCGCACCGCGTCGAGGTGCGCGGCGACCGAGGCGACCAGCGCCGGGACCGTCAGGTCGGTGGCCGGCAGGTCGGGCGGGACGAACGGGGCCGGGCCGGCGAGCCACCGGTACAGGGCGCGCAGCCCGCCGTCGGCGGCCCGGCCCAGCCGCTCCGCGGCGCGGGCGCCCGGGAGCCCGGCGGCGTCCCCCCGGCGCAGCGCGGTCAGCAGCGCCTCGGTGGCGCTCAGCGTCGGCACCAGGGCGTACCCCTGCGGGCCGCCCCACGCGCCGTCGGAATGCTGGCCGGCGAGCAGGTACGCGACCCGCTCGGCGTGGTGCGTCAGCCACGGCGCGAGGCTGACCAGGCGCGCCGTCTCGTACACCGAGGCGGACGACTGCCCGCCCGGGGTGAGGGTCATCGCGGCGACCAGCTCGCGGGCGTCCGCGGCGGACTCCGGGTCCCGGAACGGCCGGTCGGCGTGGCCGCAGGCGGCGGCCCGCTGCCGAGTGAGCGTCACCGCTGCCCCCAGAAGGTCGTCACCGCTGCCCCCAGAAGTCGGCGGAGCGGTAGAAGCCGCTGCTGAACCCGATCTGCCGGGCCAGGTACGCCGCCTGGAGCGGGCAGCCGCCCGACAGCGGGGCCAGCAGCTCGGTGCACCGCTCGACCAGCTCGACGATGCGCTGGTCGACCTCGGCGCGGTCGTCGACCAGCAGCAGCGCGTTCAGGTCGCCCCATTCGAGGTCCCGCTCGTAGGTGGCGAGGTCGTTGACGAGCCGGAGCACCCGCTGCACCTCGTCGCTGACGGTCACCAGCCGGCCGAGCCGCCGGTGGGTCTCCGCGTCGCCCGTCCCGATCCAGTGCGCGACGTTGACCACCGTGCAGGCGAGGTTGTCGGCGTTGGCGAGGTATTCGGTGAAGCCGGGCAGCGGCGCGCCGTCGCGCTCCCTGGCGGTCTTCCAGTCCCACTCCCGGGCCATCGCCGTCACGGTGCGGCGCACCGCCGCGCGCCAGGCGTCGCCCAGCTCGGCGAAGGCCGGCACCCCCGCGAGGTCGTCGCGGAGCTCGGCGAGCAGGCGGCCGAGCGGGTCGTCGGCGTCGGGGCTGGCCCCCTCGGCGACCGCCAGGGTGCCGGCCACCACCCGGTCGACGTCCGCCCGGGACTTCGCCAGGTAGTCGATCCGCCAGTCGAGGGCGAACCCCCACAGCACCATCCGGTTGGTCAGCCGCAGCTGCTCGGCGGTGCACCAGGGCGCGCCGAAGGCGATGGCCAGGGCGATGTTGCTGAACAGCGCGGCGTCGAAGGCCCGGCCGGCGAACAGGTCCGGGTAACGGGCCGCGTGCCGTTGCAGGTCGCGCTGCCCCTGCGCGGCGAGCGCGCAGATGCGGCCCTGCTCGGCGGCGACGGAGAGCTGGTCGGGCAGCACCGTGGACGGTGGCGTGACGACGTTCACGCGACGGCCCCGGTGTGGGCGAGGCGCACGTCCAGCTCCACGCGGTCCCTCGTGCGCAGCGCGGCGGCGAGCTTCACGGCGGGCAGGCGGGAGCTGCGCACCCGCAGGCGGTAGCGGGTCAACAGGTTCGCCACGATGAGCTGCGCCTCCAGATAGAACAGGTGCATTCCCAGGCACTGGTGCGGGCCGCCGCCGAAGGGGAAGAACGCGTAACGGTGCCGGGCCCGGACCCGCTCCGGGGTGAACCGGTCCGGGTCGAACGCATCGGGGTCGGCCCAGTAGCGGGCGAGCCGCTGGGTGACCAGCGGGCTGACCAGCACCGTCGCCCCGGCCGGCAGGCGTACGCCGCCGAGCGTCGCCGGCCGCATCACCTGCCGGGGCGCCAGCCAGGCCACCGGGTAGAGCCGGATCAGCTCGTCGAGCACCATCCGGGTGTAGCGCAGCCGCGGCAGGTGCTCGGGGCCGACCGCGCCGCCGCCCGCCACCGAGTCGATCTCCTCCTGCAACCGGGCCGCGACCCGCGGCGAGCGCGCCAGGTGCGGCCAGAGCCAGGTCAGCACGTTGACGGTGGTCTCGGTGGTCACGGCGACCATGGCCACGGTGTCGTTGCGGACCTGCCGCTCGTCCAGCGGCCGGCCGTCGGCGGTGGCGCCCCGCCACAGCGTCGCGATGACGTCGTCGCCGTCGCTGCCCCGCGCCGACCGGACGATCGGCGTCAGCACCTCGTCGATGCGCCGGGCGGCGTCGCGGAACGCCCGGTCGCCGGGCATCGGCAGCGCCAGCGGGGCGAACGGAACCAGCACCCGGGGGATCACCGAGGTGGCGATCGCGTCCTGGGCCCGGATGACCCGCAGCGCGTCGGCGACCGAGATCCGGCCGCCGAAGAACGTCTCCATGATTGCCCGGCACACGATGCGGGCCTGCTCGGCGCCGATGTCGACGGGCCGGCCGGCGCGGGCCGGCGCGTCCAGCTCGGCGACCGCGTCGGCGATCGTGGCGGCCATCCGGTCCAGCACCGCCTCGACGCGGCGGGCGGTGAACAGCGGCTGGAGGATGCGCCGGCTGTCCGACCACACGGGACCGTCGCCGAGGATGCCGTCGCCGAACAGCCGGCGCAGCGGGCCCCAGAACGCGCCGTCGCCGGCCCGGCCGAAGTTGTCGGCCCGGTCGCCCAGCACCTGCTGCACGTGGTCGGGGTCGGTCACCAGGTAGGGCCGGAACGCGCCGACGTTGAGCCGCATCACCTCGCCGCCGGCCCGCTCGCCGAACCCGACGAGGGCGCGGACGGGGTCGCGGAGCAGGCCGGGCGCGACGTGCCGCAGCGGAACGGATCTCGCTCGCCGAGCACGGGTGGGGGCCGGGTGTGGGGTTACCACGGGTGGTGCACTCCCCTGGTCAACTGTGCGTCGCGAAAGGACTGTGGAAAGTAGCGGTCCGCCCGAGCATGCCATTGAGCAGGTCAACTTCTCCAGGGGAGAGCGGAAGAATTTTCGTGGGCGACATTCCCCGCCGTCACAAGAGACCCGCCGCGGGTCTCCTAGCTGGGCAGATCCCGCCGGTACCGCCACTGCGCGGCGATCGGCCGGTAACCGAGCGTGGCGTTGAGGCCGAGCATCGCGGCGTTGCCGGCGTCGTTGGTGGTCACCGAGCTCCGGAACCCGGCCGCCGCCGCCCGCACCAGGACGGCCTGCTTCACCAGCCGGGCCAGGCCCCGCCGGCGGTGCGGACGCCGGGTGCCGGTCATCCCGCACCGGTGGTGGCGCCGGCCGTCGGTCAGCGCCATGCTGAACGCGGCCACCTCGCCGTCCACCACGGCCACCGTGGTCAGCTCCCGGTCCAGGTCGGGGCGGTGCCAGTACGCCGCCAGCCAGTCCGCGTACGCGATCTCGTCCATGCTGACCTCGCCCGGCTCGTCGCGCGAGACGTCCAGGTCGGCCTCGTAGAGCAGGCGTGGATCGGGCAGGTCGGCGGCGGCGAGCAGCCGGACGCCGGGCCCGGGGACCGGGGGCGGGGGCGGCGTGGCCAGGTCACACCGCAGCAGCAGGGACCGCCGGCCCCGCCGGTAGCCGTGCCGCTCGGCGAAGGCCAGGTCCGTCGGGGTGTCGTCGACCATCGCGTACGCCGTGGTCGCGCCGAGCCCCGCGAGCCGCTGCTCGGCGGCGGCGAGCAGGGCGGACCCCACGCCCTGACCCCGGCGGTCCGGCCGGACCGTCAGGTTGACGAAGCCCAGCCCCGGCTCCGCGCTCTCGTGCAGCAGCCCGGTGCGGGCCACCCCGACCGGCGTCCCGTCGGCCTCGGCCACCAACGCGCCGAACCGCTCGGGGGTCTGCGCCCGGGCTGCCTGCCAGCGCAGCAGCTCGGGGGTGGCCAGCAGGTGCGGCAGGCCCGCCCGCAGCACCCCGGACACGGCGTCGGCGTCGGCATCGGCGAACGGCCGCACGGTCAGCGTCATCGCGTGGCAACGTACCGCAGCGCTGCGGGCTCCGCGACCCCGTCCGCCGGGCCGGCGCGCGGGAGAAGCGGGCGTGACCCGACCCGCTGTGCCAGGCTCAGGGGCATGGACGACAAGACCATCCTGAACCGGATCTCAGAACTGGTCGACGAGGAGCACCGGCTCCGCGCCGCCGCGCAGACGAAGGAGTCCGGCACCGCCGACGAGCAGGACCGGCTGCGCGAGTTGGAGGAGTCCCTGGACCAGTGCTGGGACCTGCTCCGCCGGCGGCGGGCCGCCCGCCAGGCCCACGGCGACCCCGAGGCCCAGGGCGTGCGGCCGGTCCCGGAGGTGGAGCGCTACCTCCAGTGACGGCGGGGCGGCCGGCGACAGCCGACCGCCCCGGGCACCGGCGCCGCCCGGGCCCACCCCGCGTGGGCGCCGGGCCGGGCCCCGGCGCCCACGCGGCCCGGCTCAGCGGATGCCGGCCTCACGCAGCAGCAGCGCGGTCAGCGCCGCCGGATCGGTGTCGCCGTCCGGCAGGCCGCGCGCCGCGAACCAGGCCCCCACCACCCGCACGTCGCGGGCCAGGAACTCGGGGCCCTGCGGGTTGGCCACCACGTCGACCACCTGCGGAAGGTCGATCATGACCAGCCGCCCCGCGTGCACCAGCAGGTTGTACGGCGACAGGTCGCCGTGGGCGTAGCCGGCCCTGGCCAGCACCACCAGGGCGTCGACGAGTTGCTCCCACAGCGAGCGCAGCTCGGCCGGCTCGGGCCGGCACTGGGCCAGCCGGGGCGCGGCCAGCCCCTCGTCGGGGTCGCCGACGAACTCCAGCATCAGCTCGGTGCCGAGCAGCTGCACGGGGTACGGCACGGCGATCCGGCCGTGCTCGGCGCCGATCTCCCAGAGCCGGGAGAGGGCGGCGAACTCGGCGGCGGCCCACTGCCCGGCGATCATCTGCCGGCCGAAGGCGGTGCGCCCGGCCATCGCCCGGTTCTCCCGGGACCGGCGCACCCGGCGACCCTCCAGGTAGCCGGCGTCACGGTGGAACAGCCGGTGCTGGGCGTCGCGGTAGCGCTTGACCGCCAGCAGGCAGGACCGGCCGGTGTCCGGCACGGCCCGGCGGAGCAGGTGGACGTCCGCCTCCTTGCCGGTCTTGAGCACCCCGAGGTCGGTGTCCCGAGCGGCCAGCTCGGTGACGAGCCAGGCGGGGTGCGGCTCGGGGCCGTGGACGGCCTGGTCCCAGCTGGACCAGGCGTCGCCGCCGGAGGCGTCGCCGTCCGGGTCCGGATCCGGGTCGGTCAGGACCGGCTCGGCGGGCCGGCCACGCTTCAGGAACTGGGGTTCGTCGTCGTCGAAGCGGCCCTTGCCGCGGCTGCGGCGCCCGCGCGCCGGAAGGTCGTCGTCACGCACTGTGCTGGTGATCCCTTGATCGAGGCTGGTGAAGGCAGGTGAAAGAGCCCTGCGAAGACGGCCATGACCGACCTCCCCTCCTCGACCGGGACGACCCGGCTGCGCCCGTTGCGCGGCACCATGCTGGGCCACCCGGGCCCGGCACGGCAACCGATTTACCGCACCGTCCCAGGCCCTACCGCCCCGGCCCGGCCCCGGTGATCAAGAGAAAAGTGTCAGAGTTGATCTCGACGGTGACGCAAACCTCTTGATCACCGGGGCGAGGGGAGGGGAGGGGAGGGGAGGGCGGGGCGGGGCGGGGCGGGGCGGGGCGGTGTCGGGGGGACTCCGCCCTTCGGGCTCGCGTCAGGCGGCGAGCACGGTGGCGACGGCGGCGATCAGGCCGTCGACGGTGAACGTGGGGGCGAACCGGGTGTCCGTCCAGGCCCGCCCCCGGTGCAGCCAGACGCTGGGCAGGCCCACGGCCGCCGCCCCGCCGATGTCGGCCTCGGGGCTGTCTCCCACCACCCACGCGCCGCGCAGCGGCATCCGGGCCCGCCGGGCCGCCAGCGCGAAGATCCTCGGGTTGGGCTTGCTGACGCCGGCCTCCTCGGAGATGACCCAGTCGGCCACGTACCGGTCCAGGCCGGTGCGGCGGATCTTCGCGTCCTGCTGGCGGAGGCTGCCGTTGCTCACCACCACCGGCACCCAGCCGGCGTCGTCGGCGATCCGCAGGGCGCAGGCCACCAGCGGGTCGAGCCGGCTGTTGGCCACCACCCCGTCGTGCAGCTCCTCCACCAGGTCCAGCGAGGAGATGAGCAGCCCGTACCGGTCGCGGATCGCGTCCGCCACGTCCCACCGGTCGGTCAGCCCGTCGGCGTCGATCGACACCAGCCAGTCGATGTCGGTGGTCGGCGCGCCGATGCCGTCCAGGAAGCGCTCACCCCAGGCACGGAACGACCCGGCCCGGTCGAGCAGGGTGTTGTCCAGATTCAGCAGGAGCAGCGGCACTCGGGCACCTTAAGGGAGACGGGCCGCCGGCCGACAGGGCCGGCAGGCACGGCGGCACCGGGCGATGGTAGCCGGCCGCCCGTCGGCCGATCACACGTCGGGGCCCCGCCGGCACCGCCCGTGGCCGGCGCGCGTGGCCGGCGCCCGCGGCCCGACGCGGCCACGTTGCCGGCACGTTACAAGCCGTACGTACGGTTTGCATGGCGGCGGGCCACCTGACACGATCGTGCCGTGCCCAGAGTAAGTCAGGACCAGCTCGACGCCCGCCGGCAGGAGATCCTCGCCGCGGCCCGGGCCTGTTTCGCCCGGCACGGCTACGAGGGCGCCACGGTGCGGCGGCTGGAGGAGGCCACCGGGCTGTCCCGGGGCGCGATCTTCCACCACTTCCGGGACAAGGACTCGCTGTTTCTCGCCGTGGCCGAGGACGACGCGGCGGCCATGGTGGAGACGGTCGCCCGCAACGGCCTCGTCCAGGTGATGCGGGACCTGCTGGCCCGCGCCGTCTCCCCGGACACCACCGGCTGGCTGGGCAGCCAACTGGAGGTCTCCCGGCGGCTGCGCACCGACCCGGCGTTCGCCCGCCGCTGGGCGGAACGCTCCGCCGCCATCGCCGAGGCCACCCGGGACCGGCTGGCGCGGCAGCGGGAGGCCGGGGTGCTCCGCGAGGACGTACCCATCGACGTGCTCGCCCGGTTCCTCGAACTCGCCTACGACGGCCTGGTGCTGCACCTGGCGATGGGCCGCCCGGCCGGCGACCTCGGCCCGGTGCTCGACCTGGTCGAGGAGGCCGTCCGCCGCCGCTGACGGCCCTCCTCCGGCAGGGGACGATCACGCTTCGGCAACTCGGCCACCGACCCGGGCCACGCGTGGCGGGCCTGCCCCACAATGGGCCCGCGACCCCCTCGCGCGACAGGAGCAGCAGCATGAGAGTCCTCGCGGCGTCCGGTGACACCTGGGGCATCCCCGGGCCCACCTTCCTCGGTTTCTACCTGTTGGCCGGCCTCGTCGTCGTGGTCGGCGCGATCGTCCACCGGCGGCGGGTCCTCGCCGGCCCTCCGGCCGTCGGCAGCCCCCAGCTCGGCCCCCAGCAGGTGGCCTACCTCAACGGCGGCAACCAGCTCGCGGTCTGGACCTCGCTGGGCGGCCTGCGCGGCACCGGCGTCATCGGCGTACGCGCCGACCGGCGGCTCGCCGTCGGCGGTCCCCTGCCGGCGGGGGCGACCCCGCTGGACCGGGCGGTCCACCACGCCGCCAACCAGGGCCTGTACGCCCGCGAGCTGGGCCGCGACCGCTGGGTGACGCAGGCCCTCGAACAGCTGCGTCAGGGCCTGGAGCAGCAGGGCTTCGCGCTGACCGCCGCCCAGCGCCACGCGGCCCGCCGCGGGTCCTACCTGCTGTTCACCCTCGTCGCGCTCGGCCTGTTCCGGATCATCGCCGGGCTGTCCAACGACCGGCCGGTCGGCTTCCTGGTGCTCGCCGTGATCCCTCTGGCCATCGTCTCCGCGCTGATCGCCCGGGTGCCGTGGCGGACCCGCGCCGCCGACCGCGCCCTGCGCGAGCTGCGCCGCACCAACGTGCACCTCGCCCCCGCCTCCGCCCCGGCGTACGCGACCTACGGGGCGGCCGGCGCGGCGATGGGCGTCGCCCTGTTCGGCACCGCCGCGCTGTGGGCCATGGATCCGGGCTTCGCCGAGCAGGCCGAGATCCAGCGGCAGGCGCTGGCCGGCACCGGCAGCTCCTCGGGCGGCGGGTGCGGCGGCGGCTCGTCGGACAGCGGCAGCTCGTGCAGCGGGGGCAGCTCCTGCGGGGGTGGCGGCGGCTGCGGCGGCGGAGGCTGCGGCGGATGACCGGCCCGGGTCCGAGCGGCGTCGGCATCGGCTGGCGGCCCGAGATCGCCGGCTTCGTGGCCGAGCTGCCGGGGCTGCGGTTCGTCGAGGTGGTGGCCGAGGCCGTCGCCCCGCACGGGCCGCCGCCGCCCGGCATCGCGGCGCTGGTCGAGCGCGGCGTCACCGTCGTACCGCACGGGGTGAAGCTCTCCCTCGGCGGCGCGGAGCCGGTCGACCCGGCCCGGGTGGCCCACCTCGCGCGGGTGGCCGAGCTGGTCGGCGCGCCGCTGGTCAGCGAGCACATCGCGTTCGTGCGGGCCGGCGGCCTGGAGGCGGGGCACCTGCTGCCGCTGCCGCGCAGCCGGGAGGCGGTGGCCGCGGTGGTGGCCAACGTGCGCCGCGCCCAGGCCGACCTGCCGGTGCCGCTGGCGCTGGAGCCGATCGCGGCGCTGTTCGACTGGCCCGACGACGAGCTGGACGAGGCGGACTTCCTCACCGAGATCCTCGACGCGACCGGCGCGACGCTGCTGCTGGACGTCGCCAACGTGCACGCCAACGCCCGCAACCGGGGCGCCGACCCGCTCGCCCTGCTGGACCGGCTGCCGCTGGACCGGGTGGCGTACGTGCACGTCGCCGGGGGCGCCGAGCAGGGCGGCTTCTACCACGACACGCACACCGACCCGGTGCCGCCGGCCGTGCTCGACCTGGTCGGCGAGCTGTGCGCCCGACGCCGCCCGCCCGCGCTGCTGCTGGAACGCGACGGCCGCTGGCCGCCCGCGCCGGCGCTGCGGGCCGAGCTGGACGCGATCGCCGCGGCGTCCGGATACCCGGCGGTGACGTGAGCGCGCCCGACGCCGGCGGCGGCGACCTGGCCGCCCGGCAGGCGGAGCTGGTGGCGGCGCTCGTCGCGGGCGGGCCGCTGCCGCCCGGGTTCGCCCCGGGCCCGGTCGACGCCGCCCGCCGCGCCCTGCTGCGCAAGCGGGCCGGCGACGTGGCCCGGCACTGGCCGCTGCTCGCCGCCGGCCTCGGTGACGCCTGGCCGGCGACGTTCGCCGGCTGGGCCGACGGCCGGCCCACCAACGGCTCGCTGCGCGACGGCTGGGACCTGGCCCGCGAGCTGCACCGCCGGGGCGAGCTGCCGCCGCTGGGCGCGGAGGAGCTGGCGGTCCGCGAGGCGGCCAGCCGCTACGACGGCGCGACGCCGCCGCGACCGCGCCGCCTGCCGGCCCTGGCCCGCGCCGGCGGCGCCGTCGCGGTGCGGCTCGCCGGCCGGGTACGCCTGCTGCGCCCCGCCCGCCGCTAGCCGCCCCGCCCGCCACTGGCCGCAATGCCCTCCGGTGGTCCCGCCCCGCCGGTGGCCGCCCCCGCCGGCGTACGGCAGGATCGGCGCATGGATCTGGGACTCACCGACCGGGTGTACGTGCTGACTGGGGCCTCCCGGGGGTTGGGCTTCGCCACCGCCGAGTGCCTCGTCGCCGACGGGGCGCGGGTGGTCGTCTCCGCCCGCGCCCCCGAGCAGGTGGCCGAGGCGGTGCGGCGGCTCGGCGGCCCCGAGCGGGCGATCGGGCTGGCCGGCGACCTGAGCGACCCGGCCACCCCGCAGCGGCTGGTCGCCGCCGCCCGGGAACAGTTCGGCCGGCTCGACGGCGCGCTGGTCTCCGTCGGCGGGCCGCCGCCGGGCACCGCGGCGGGGGCGACCGACGCGCAGTGGCGGGAGTCCTTCGAGACCGTCTTCCTGGGCACCGTCCGCACCGCCCGCACGGTCGCCGAGGCGCTGACCGACGGCGGCGCGATCGGGCTGGTCCTGTCCACCTCGGCCCGCAGCCCGCTGGCCGGGCTGGGCATCTCCAACGGGCTGCGCCCCGGCCTGGCCGGGGTGGCCAAGGACATGGCCGACGAGTACGGCCCGCGCGGCGTGCGGGTGCTCGGGCTGCTCCCGGGGCGGATCATGACCGACCGCAACCGGCAGCTCCTGGCCGCCTCCGGGGACGCCGAGCGGGCCCGGGCCGAGGCCGAGGCGGGCATCCCGCTGCGGCGCATCGGGGATCCCGCCGAGTTCGGCCGGGTCGCCGCGTTCGTCCTCTCCCCCGCCGCCGGCTACCTGACCGGGATCACCCTCCCGGTCGACGGCGGCGCGCTGCGCGGCCTGTGACGGCCACCGGAGGAGACGGCCCCGGCTCCCGGCCGGGCAGTCCCCGCGCGGCGGACCGCCTCCGCCGGCCAACGCGCGAGGAGCTGGCCGCGGCGGCGGAGCGGACCATCCCGGACGTCATCGGGCCGGGGCTGACCGTGCTCTTCGTCGGGATCAACCCGGGGTTGTGGTCGGCGGCCACCGGCTGGCACTTCGCCCGGCCGGGCAACCGGTTCTGGCCCGCCCTGCACCGGGGCGGCTTCACACCCCGCCAGCTGCACCCGAGCGAGCAGGACGCGCTGCCCGGATACGGGCTGGGCATCACCAACATGGTGGCGCGGGCCAGCGCGCGGGCCGACGAGCTGACCGCCGCCGAGCTGGTCGAGGGCGCGCGGATCCTGACGGCGAAGGTGTGCCGGCACCGGCCGGCGTGGGTGGCGGTGGTCGGGGTGACCGCGTACCGGATCGGGTTCGGCCGGCCGAGGGCGACCTTCGGGCCGCAGCCGGAGCTGCTCGGCGACGCCCGGCTGTGGGTGCTGCCCAACCCGAGCGGGCTGAACGCCCACTTCACCGCCGAGACGCTGGGCGCGGCGTTCGGCGAGCTGCGCGCCGCCACCGCCGCGCCCGCCTGACCGGCGGGTGGGCGCCGGCCGCCGGGGTCAGCTCGCGGCGGCTCAGCTCGCGGCGGCTCAGTTCGCGGCGGCCGGGGGCAGCGCCTCGTCGGCGACGTAGGTGGCCATCGGCATGGTGATCACGGTCTCGGGGCCGGTCGCGTCCACGTACGGCGCGGGCGAGTCGGCGACCGCGAACTGGGTGCGGTACAGCTCGGCATAGAGGCCACCGACGGCGACCAGCTCCTCGTGCCGGCCCCGCTCGACGATCCGCCCCTCGTCGAGGACGAGGATCTGGTCGGCGTCACGGACGGTGGAGAGCCGGTGCGCGATCACCAGCGCCGTGCGCCCGGTCAGCGCCACCGCCAGGGCCCGCTGCACCGCCGCCTCGCTCTCCGAGTCCAGGTGCGCGGTCGCCTCGTCGAGGATCACGATCGACGGGGCCTTGAGCAGCAGCCGGGCGATCGCGATGCGCTGCTTCTCGCCCCCGGAGAAGCGGTAGCCCCGCTCGCCGACGGTCGTGTCGAGGCCGTCGGGCAGGGACCGCACCAGGTCGGCGACCTGCGCGCCGGCGAGGGCGGCCCAGATCTCGTCGTCGGTGGCGTCCGGCTTGGCGTAGCGCAGGTTCTCGGCGATCGTCTCGTGGAACAGGTGGGAATCCTGGGTGACCACGCCGATCTCGTCGCGCAGGGAGGCGAGCGTGGCGTCGCGGACGTCGACGCCGCCGACGAGCACCTGGCCGTCGGTGACGTCGTAGACCCGGGGGATCAGCATGGACAGGGTGGACTTGCCCGCACCGGACGGGCCGACCAGGGCGATCATCTGCCCCGGCTCGACGCTGAACGAGACCCCCCGCAGCACCGGCTCGGTGACGGTGCGGTCGAGGGTGGTGACCTCCTCCAGCGACGCCAGGGACACCTCGGCGGCGGCGGGATAGCGGAACCGCACGTCGCGGAACTCCACCCGGCCGTTGCCGCGCGGCACGGCGACGGCGTCCGGTTTCTCGGCGATGCCGGGACGCAGGTCGAGCACCTCGAAGACCCGGTCGAAGGAGACCAGCGCGCTCATCACGTCCACCCGGACGTTGGACAGCGCGGTCAGCGGGCCGTACAGCCGGGTGAGCAGCAGGGCGAGGGTGACCACGGTGCCGGCGCTGACGCTGCCGGTGACCGCGAGCCAGCCGCCGAGGCCGTAGGTCAGCGCCTGGGCCAGGGACGCGACCAGCAGCATCGCCACGAAGAACGTCCGCGAGTACATCGCGGACTGGATGCCGATGTCGCGGACCCGCTCGGCCCGGCCGGCGAACCGGCGCGCCTCCACCTCGGGCGCGCCGAACAGCTTGACCAGCAGCGCCCCGGCGACCCCGAACCGCTCGGTCATCGTGGCGTTCATGTTGGCGTTCAGGTTGTACGACTCGCGGGTGATGTCGGCCAGCCGCCGGCCGACCCGGCGGGCCGGGACGATGAAGATCGGCAGCAGGATCAGCGACAGCACGGTGATCTGCCAGGAGAGGGTGAGCATCACCGCGGCGGTGAGCACGAGCTGGATGACGTTGCTGACCACCCCGGAGAGGGTGGAGGTGAACGCCCGCTGCGCGCCCATCACGTCGTTGTTGAGCCGGCTGACCAGCGCGCCGGTCTGGGTGCGGGTGAAGAACTGCAACGGCATCCGCTGCACGTGGTCGTAGACCCGGGTGCGCAGGTCGAGGATGATGCCCTCGCCGATGCGCGCCGAATACCACCGCTGGGCCAGCGAGAACAGCGCGTCGGCGACGGCGAGCGCGGCGATGACCAGGGCGAGGCGGACCACGGTCGACCCGGCCTCCGCGCCGCCCCGGCTGATCGCGTTGATCACGTCACCGGCGAGCACCGGGGTCGCCACGCCGATCACCGCGGCGATCACCACGGTGACCAGGAAGACGACGATGTCGCGCCGGTAGGGCCGGGCGAACTCGACGATCCGCCGGGCGGTGCCGCGGCTGAGCCGGTGGGCGGAGACCTCGTCCTGGTTGCGCATCGACCGGATCATGCTCCAGCCGGCCATGCCACCGTCGGACATCACGCGTCACCTCCGGGTCGTGGTCGGCTCGTGCCGTCAGGTCGATTGTCCCGACGGCTACGACAACCTTGGCCGTAAGCCGGTTCTTCCCGGGGAGTCCTTACCGCTCTGCCCACCGGGCGCGGCCGGGCCGGGTCCCGGGCCGACCGTCCGGCTGTCGCCCTGGCCGAGGGCGGGCTCTATTCGCCCCGGCCGGCGAGGTCACGGAGCCGGCGGGTCTGCGCCTCGCGCTCGGCCCGCTGCTGCTCGGCGTGGGATCGGCCGGCGGCGCCGGCGAGCAGCGCCTTGATCTCCACCACCGCGTCCCGGGGGTGGGCGAGCAGCCCCGCGGCCAGGTCGCGCACCGTGGCGTCCAGCTCGGCGTTGGGCACCACCAGGGTGGCCAGGCCCAGCCGGTCGGCCTCGGCGGCGTCCATCCGCCGGCCGGTGGCGCAGATCTCCAGGGCGCGGGCGTAGCCGACCAGCTCGACCAGGCGCTTCGTGCCGGCCAGGTCGGGAACCAGGCCGAGGGTCACCTCGGCCATGGAGAGCTTGGCGTCGGCCGCCAGCACCCGCAGGTCGCAGGCGAGCGCGAGCTGGAAGCCGGCGCCGATGGCGTGGCCCTGCACGGCGGCCACCGACACCACGTCGGGCCGGTGCAGCCAGGTGAAGCCGGCCTGGAGTTCGGCGATCCGGTCGGCGCACTCCTGCTCGGGCAGGGTCGCCAGCTCGGCGAAGGAGTCGGGGCCGGACGCACGGACCACCGCCAGGTCGAGGCCGGCGGAGAAGGCCCGCCCCTCGCCCCGCACCACGACGACGCGCACGTCACCGGGCAGGTCGCGGGAGAAGTCGCTCATCGCGCGCCACATCGCCGGGGTCTGCGCGTTGAGCACGTCGGGCCGGCACAACGTCACCGTCGCCACCGGCCCGTCGCAGTCGAGTCGTACCCCGACCGCGCCAGAGGTCACCGGGCGGCCCGGAGGACGGCGCTGATGGACGACGTCGGTGGGCGGGTCACGCCTTCTTACGGCGCCGGGCGCCGCCGCGCTGACGCAGCTGCACGCCGGACTCGGTGAGCACCCGGTGGATGAACCCGTAGGAACGGCCGGTGGAGGCCGCGAGCGCACGGATGCTCTCTCCGCCGGTGTACCGCTTTACCAGGTCCTTGGCGAGCGTCTGACGCTCGGCTCCGACGATCCGGCGACCCTTCTCAGTGCTGGTGGCTGTGCCAGTGGCTGCCATGCTGATTCCTCACGTCCCAGACTGTGCGGTTCGGATACGGTCCCACCTATTAGACCGCCTCGAACGATCATGCGCCAGATATCAACTATTCGCCAACCGACACGCTATGCATTGTCGGCTACCCGATAGGGTGACGTCGGCCGGTCGCCGTACCCCGTTCGGGCGGGCCGGGGCGGCGGGCCCGGCGGCCGTACCCTGCGGGGCGTGACCGACCTGATCGCGACCGCCGCCGGCGCGGCGCTGGTGTTCGCCGCCACCAACATCGACGACGTCGTGGTGCTGACCGTGCTGTTCGTGGCCGCCCGGAGCACCGGGCGCCCGCGCCCCGGGCAGATCGTCGCCGGGCAGTACCTGGGCATCGCCGCCCTGGTCGCCGCGGCCGCGGTCGGCGCCGCCGGGCTGCTCGTGGTGCCCGACCCGTGGACCGGGCTGCTCGGCCTGCTCCCGATCGCGCTCGGCGTGCGCGCCCTGCTGGCCCGCTCGGACGACGACGGGCCGCCCGCCGTGGTGGGCGGGCTGTTCGGCGTGGCCGGGGTGACCATGGCCAACGGCGCCGACAACATCGCCGTCTACGTGCCGGTGTTCCGCTCCCTCGCCCCGGCCGACGCCCTGGTCTCGCTGGCCGTGTTCGTCGCGCTGGTCGGGCTCTGGTGCGCCGTCGCCGCCGGGCTCGGCGGCCACCCGGTGGTGGTCCGGTGGGTCGGCCGGGTCGGCCACTGGCTGGTCCCGGTCGTCTTCGTCGCGATCGGCGCGCTGATCCTGGTCACCTCCGGGGTCCTCACCCGGCTGGGCGACGTGCTCGGCTAGGCGCGCCGAGGACGCGCGCACGGTGCAGAGAGTGACGGCCCACCGCAAAAGGCGCGGAAATTCCCATTTCGCCCACCGGCCCGGCGGTCGCCCTCCCCGGAGGCGGGGCGAGCGCCGAGGCCCGACGGCCGGTCAGGCCAGCTCGACCAGTTCGAGCAGGTCGTCGCTCCAGGCGTCCTCGTCGCCGTCGGGGAGCAGGATCGCCCGGTCCGGCTTGAGCGCCAGCACCGCGCCCGGGTCGTGGGTGACCAGGACGATCGCCCCCGGATAGCGGGCGATCGCGTCCAGCACCTGCTCCCGGCTGACGGGGTCGAGGTTGTTGGTCGGCTCGTCGAGCAGCAGCACGTTCGCGCCGGAGCAGACGAGGGTGGACAGCGCCAGCCGGGTCTTCTCCCCACCCGAGAGCACGCCGGCCGGCTTGTCGACGTCCTCGCCGGAGAAGAGGAACGCGCCGAGGATCTTGCGCAGCTCGGTGTCGGTCTGCTCGATCGCGGCGGCCCGCATGTTCTCCAGCACCGTCCGCTCCACGTCCAGGGTCTCGTGCTCCTGGGCGTAGTAGCCCAGCCGCAGCCCGTGCCCGGCGTGCACCTCGCCGGTGTCCGGCTCCAGCAGGCCGCCGAGCATCCGCAGCAGGGTGGTCTTGCCCGCGCCGTTGAGGCCGAGGATGGCCACCCGCGACCCCCGGTCCACCGCCACGTTGACGTCGGTGAAGATCTCCAACGACCCGTACGACTTGGACAGGCCGGTCGCCGTGAGCGGCGTCTTGCCGCACGGCGCCGGGTTCGGGAAGCGGACCTTGGCCACCTTGTCGGAGACCCGGACCTCCTCCAACCCGGAGATCAGCTTCTCGGCCCGGCGGGCCATGTTCTGCGCGGCGACGGTCTTGGTGGCCTTGGCCCGCATCTTGTCGGCCTGGGCCATCAGCGCGCCGGCCTTCTTCTCGGCGTTGGCCCGCTCCCGGCGGCGGCGGCGCTCGTCGGTCTCGCGCGCCTCCAGGTACGCCTTCCAGCCCAGGTTGTAGACGTCGACCACCGAGCGGGTGGCGTCGAGGAACCAGACCTTGTTGACCACCGACTCCAGCAGCGAGCCGTCGTGGGAGATCACGATCAGCCCGCCCTTGTGGTTGGCGAGGAACCCGCGCAGCCAGGTGATCGAATCGGCGTCGAGGTGGTTGGTGGGCTCGTCGAGCAGCAGGATGCCGCCGCCGTTCTCGCCGGCGTCGCGGAACAGGATCCGGGCCAGCTCGACGCGGCGGCGCTGGCCGCCGGACAGGGTGCCGATGGTCTGGGCGAGGGCCCGGTCGGGCAGGCCGAGGTTGGCGCAGATGCGGGCGGCCTCGGCCTCGGCCGCGTACCCGCCGAGGGCGGCGAACTGGTCCTCCAGCGCGCCGTAGCGGCGGACCAGGCGGTCGTCGGCGTTCTCGGCGAGCTGGGCCTCGACCTCCTTCATCTGGGCCATCAGCACGTCCAGCCCCCGGGCGGAGAGCACCCGGTCGCGGCCGGTGACCTCCAGGTCGCCCGTGCGCGGATCCTGCGGGAGGTAGCCGATGGCGCTGCGCCGGTCGATCTGCCCGGCGTAGGGCTGCCCCTCCCCCGCGAGCACCTTCAGCGTGGTGGTCTTGCCGGCGCCGTTGCGGCCGACCAGGCCGATGCGGTCGCCCGGCTGCACCCGCAGCGTGGTGTCGGACAGCAGGATCCGGGCGCCGGCGCGCAACTCCAGGCCGGTGGCAGTGATCATGTCGGGGACTCGCTCTCGGGGTCTGGAAGGGCTGACTCAGGGCACGCGAAAGCGCCGGCGGGTCGATGTTCCCGTCGGCGCGGGGCGGTTCAGCCTTCGCAGCGCAGCACGGGGCAAGTGTACCGGGCCGCCCGATGCGCGCCGCCCCGATTACCAGTCAAGATCATCGGGTACGAATGCGTCGTCCGGACCCGGTCCGGCACCGCAACCACCAGACGCGACGAATCGGTGATCGGGGTCAACATGGAGCTGAACGAGAACGCGCGGATCGACACCAGCCAGGTGGACGACCGGCGGGGGTCCGGCGGGGGCGGTGGCCTGGGCGGCATCCCCATCCCGATCGGCGGCGGGCGCGGCGGCATCGTCGGCATCATCGTCGCGGTGCTGGTCGCCCTGGTCGGCGGCGGCTTCGGCCTGAACGCGGCCCTCGACGGCGGCGACGGCTCCGGGCAGGGCGACAACACCTCGCTGGAGCAGAAGTGCTCCGCCGACGACGCCCTCCAGCAGCTCGACTGCCGCAACACCCTGTACGTCAACTCGATCCAGGCGTACTGGCGCACGGCCCTGCCGGAGACCTTCGGCGAGCAGTACCGGCCGTCGAAGACCGTCTTCTTCAGCCAGGCCGTCAGCACCGGCTGCGGGCAGGCCGACTCCGGCGTCGGGCCGTTCTACTGCCCGGCCGACGACCAGGTCTACATCGACCTGACCTTCTACAGGCTGCTCGCCGACCAGCTCGGGGCGCAGGGCGAGTTCGCCCAGCCGTACGTGCTGGCCCACGAGTACGGCCACCACGTGCAGGACCTGCTCGGCACCGAGGCGCAGATGCGCCGCCAGCAGCAGCGCGACCCGGGCAACGCCAACGCGCTGTCGGTCAAGCTGGAGCTCCAGGCCGACTGCTACGCGGGCGCGTGGGCGCGCAACGCAACCGGCACCGCCGACGAGCAGGGCCAGAAGATCTTCAAGAGCATCTCGGAGCAGGACATCCGGCAGGCCATCGACGCCGCCGAGAAGATCGGCGACGACGCCATCCAGCAGCGCTCGGGCCGCCCGGTCAACCCGGACGAGTTCACCCACGGCACCTCGGAGCAGCGCCGGCAGTGGTTCACCAGGGGATACGAGACCGGTGACCCGAAGCAGTGCGACACCTTCGGCAGCGGCGCCTGACCCCTTCGAAAACTTTCCGAAAACTTCCGGAATTCGTTGACCCGTTCGAAATGCCGCTGCAATACTCCGAGCCACCACGACATCCATCTACGCCTATTGATGTCGGGCATCGTCGAACGCCACCGCCCCCGGGAGGACCTGCGCATGT
Source organism: Micromonospora sp. NPDC002575 (assembly GCF_042889525.1). Lineage (NCBI taxonomy): Bacteria > Bacillati > Actinomycetota > Actinomycetes > Micromonosporales > Micromonosporaceae > Micromonospora > Micromonospora sp. NPDC002575. The sequence goes on from NZ_JBIARA010000010.1 coordinate 28,685, forward strand.
TCGCCAGCATCAGCGGCCCCCGCCGCCCGTCCCCACCCCGACCACTGCGCCACGCCCGCCGGCTGGCGGTGCTCGCCACCACCGTGGCGCTGGGTGCAGCAGCCGGTCTCACGGTCGCCGCCACCCCGTCCAGCGCCGCGGCCTGCAACGGCTATGTCGGCCTCACCTTCGACGACGGGCCGACCGGCAGCACCAACGCCCTGCTGTCCGTGCTCCGGGCCAACAACGTCCGGGCGACCATGTTCAACGTCGGGCAGAACGTGCAGGGCAACCCGTCCGCCGCGCGAGCCCAGGTCGACGCCGGCATGTGGGTCGCCAACCACAGTTGGAACCACGCGCACATGACCTCGATGAGCCAGAGTCAGATGCAGTCGGACCTCTCCCAGACCAGCTCGGCGATCCAGTCGGCGACCGGCGTACGGCCGCAGTTGTTCCGCCCGCCGTACGGGGAGACCAACTCGACCCTCCAGTCGGTCGCCAGCTCGCTCGGGATGCGCCAGGTGATCTGGGACGTCGACTCCCAGGACTGGAACGGCGCCAGCGTCAGCCAGATCGTCTCCAACGCCAGCCGGCTCCAGGCCGGCCAGGTGATCCTGATGCACGACGGCATCCAGAACACCCGCGACGCGATCCCGCAGATCATGTCCAACCTGAACAGCCGCGGCCTCTGCCCGGGCATGATCTCCCCGAGCACCGGCCGGGCGGTGGCACCGGACGGCACCCCGCCGCCGACCGGCTCCCCGACCACGCCGCCGCCCACCGGCTCCCCGACCACCCCGCCCCCGGGCGGGGCATGCACCGCGACGGCGACGTTCCCCAACGTCTGGGGCGACCGCTACAACACCTCGGTGACGGTCCAGGGGGCCAGCAACTGGACCGTGGTGGTGGCGGTGACCGCGCCGCAGCGGATCACCACCACCTGGAACGGCACCGCCAGCTGGGACAGCACCGGTTACGTGATGACGATGCGGTCCAACGGCAGCGGCAACACCTTCGGCTTCACCACGATGATGAACGGCAACAGCAGCGCCCGGCCCCAGATCCGGTCCTGCACCGCCGGTTGACCCCTGCGGCTTCCCGCCCGGGCCGTCTCCGTTGGCCCGGGCGGGAAGCCGGCCCGGGGTGATTGCAGGGGTCCCTTCCTATGCAGAAGGCGTTAACAAGGGGCCCTTCCTTACCCGCGGACCAGGATGCGGACGGCGCGGGCGGCGGCGATCGCGTCGACCAGCACCGCGAGGCGGGGCTCGGGGACGTCGAGGAGGCGGTCGGCGCGCCGCTCGGCGAGCGGGGCGAGCCGCCGGTCGGCCAGCACGGCGTCCACCGCCCGCCGGTCGCCACCGCAGACCACGGCGGCGAGGTGCGCGGCCTCGGGCAGCAGCAGCCGGACGGCCAGCTCGGCCGCGTCGCCGAGGGCCGCCTTCGCCTGGTTGTCCCGCCGCCGGGCGAACCGCTGCTGGGACCACCCTCCGGCGGCGGTGCGGCCCTGCACGTAGCGGGTGTCCACCTTCGACACGACCAGCTTCTCCCCCTCGGCGACGCCGACGGCCACCGCGCCCTTGCGGGCGAGCAGCAGGCCGATCCGGCGCGGCGCGCGGGCGGCGGCCACGAACCCGGGCACGTCGGCCCGGGGCGGCGCGCCCGGTGGGGTGTGCAGTGCGGCGGTGGCCCCGTCGGGGGCGGCGAGCAGCAGGCCGTACTCCTGCGCCGTCGCGGTGGGCGGGCCGTGCCGGTCGGCGAAGCCGTCCACCCAGCGGTCCACGCGGGCCGGGGCCACCTCGACCCAGCGCCCGCCGCCGGCCGCCGGTCTGCTGCTCATGGCCCCGAACCTACGGCACCGGCAGGCGGCCGTCCGCCCCACCCGCCCGGACCTTGGACAGTTGCCGTTCGCGCGGAACGCCAAACTGTCCAAGGTCCGGCGCCCGAGGCCGGCGCAGCCGGCCGGGGAGACGGGGGCGCGAGCTGGCGTGGCCAGGCGGCCAGCAAGCGCGAGCTGGCCTGGTCAGGCGGCCAGCAGGCGCGAGCTGGCCTGGTCAGGCGGCCAGCAGGCGCGAGCTGGCCTGGTCAGGCGGCCAGCAGGCGCGAGCTGGCCTGGTCAGGCGGCCAGCAGGACTGCGATGGCCAGCGCCGCGATGATCGCGCTGGACACCAGGCCGGTGACCAGGCGACCGCGCGGGCCGGTGAGGACCCGGCCCACCACGCTGCCCCCACCCGCGACCAGCAGTTGCCAGCTCGCCGAGGCGAGGAAGGCGCCGGAAACGAAGGCGACCGCCGCCGCCGGGCCGACCCCGTGGCCGTCATTGCGGGCCAGCACGAGCGCGGCGAAGTAGACCACGGTCGCCGGGTTGAGCATGGTCAGCGCCAGCAGCCCGGCGAAGGCCCGGCCGGGGCTCTCCAGGCCGCGCCGTCGACCCGCCGCTCGCACCGGGCGGGGATGCAGCGCCTGCCACGCGCCCCGCGCCGCCAGGGCGAGCAGCACCGCCGCCGCCACCAGCCGCAGCGGCCCGGCGACCGGGGCGACCAGGCCGGCAACCGCCGCCCCGCCGAGGGTGGCCACGGCCGCGTAGACGCCGTCGGCGGTGGCCACCCCGAGGGCGGCGGCGGCACCGACCCGGAACGAGGTCCGCGCGCTGAGCCCCAGGATCAGCACGGCGATCGCGCCGACGGGCACGGCGACGCCGTAGCCGGCCGCGAGACCGGCCAGGAACGCCCCGGTCACGACGGTCGGCGCGCGACCGGGGCGGCCGGGGAGACCGCCCGCTGTCGCCCGGCGGCCACGGCCGTGGGGACAGGAGCGGGCGTCATCCGGTACGTCTCGATCACCCGCCCATGGTGCGCCCCCACCCGCCGCCTGGCCACCGGGTTTCTCGCGGGCCGGGGCCGGTCGCGCTCGATCCTGGATCGAGTGGCCTCGGGCTCGATCGCAGACCACTCGATCCGCGATCGAACACGATCTTGGGGGAGTCGCGGCCGAAAGCGGCCGAGCGCGGCACCCGGGAACGGATGCCGCGCTCGACGCGAGCCCGGTGGGAACGCGTTCGACGGGAGCCCGGTGGGAACGCGTCCGACGGGAGCCCGGTGGGAACGCGTCCGACGGGAGCCCGCGGGAACGCGTCCGACGGGAGCCCGCGGGAACGCGCTCGACGGGATGCGCCCGACGAGACGCGGTCGGCGGGGTGCGTCAGACGTTGAAGCCGAGGGAGCGGAGCTGGTCGCGCCCCTCGTCGGTGATCTTGTCGGGGCCCCACGGCGGCAGCCAGACCCAGTTGATCCGGATGTCGTTCACCAGTCCCCCGCCGGGGCCGGTGGTCAGCGCCTGCCGGGCCTGGTCCTCGATCACGTCGGTCAGCGGGCACGCCGCCGAGGTCAGCGTCATGTCCAGGGTGGCGACGTTGTCGTCGTCGACGTGCACGCCGTAGACCAGGCCGAGGTCGACCACGTTGATGCCCAGCTCGGGGTCGACGACGTCCTTCATCGCCTCCTCGACGTCGGCGACGGCGGCCTTCGCGCCGGCACCGGCGGGGGCGGCCTCGGCGGCGGACGGGGCAGTGCCCTCGGCGGCCGGGATCGCGGCGTCGGTCGCCACCGCGCCGTCCTCCGGCGCGCCGGCGGTCTGGTCAGAACTCATGCCTTCACCTCCGGGCTCGCGCCCACCCCGGCGCGTGCCGCAGCGTCCTTGAACGCCATCCACGGCAGCAGCGCGCACTTGACCCGGGCGGGGTAGCGCGCGACGCCCGCGAACGCCACCCCGTCACCGAGCACGTCCTCGTCCGGCGTGACCTGGCCACGGCCGGACATCAACTCGACGAACGCCTCGTGCACGGCGAACGCCTCCCCCGCGTCCCGCCCGCGCAGCAGCTCGTGCAGCACGCTCGCCGACGCCTGGCTGATCGAGCAGCCCATGCCGTCGTACGAGACGTCGTGCAGCACGACGCCGTCGGTGGCGACCCGGACGGTCACCTCGTCGCCGCAGGTCGGGTTGACGTGGTGCGCCTCGGCGACCCGGTCGGCCGGGTCCTCGGCGTCGCGCAGGCCACGGCCGTGGGGGCGCTTGTAGTGGTCCAGGATGATCTCCTGGTAGAGCTGGTCGAGCTGCATCAGTCGAACACCTTCCGCACCTGTTCCAGGCCACCCACCAGGGCGTCGATCTCGCCGGTGGTGGTGTAGAGGTAGAACGAGGCCCGCGTCATGGCCGGCACGCCGAACCGGGTGCACACCGGCTTGGCGCAGTGGTGCCCGACGCGCACCTGCACGCCGAGCGAGTCGAGCACCTGCCCGACGTCGTGCGGGTGGATGTCGCCGAGCGCGAACGAGATCGTCCCGCCCCGGCCCACCGGCACGGTCGGCCCGAAGATCCGCAGGCCGGGCACGGTGGCGAGGGCGTCCAGCGCGTACGCCGTCAGCTCCTTCTCGTGCCACTGGACGGCCCGCATGTCCAGGCCGGTGAGGTAGTCCACCGCCGCACCGAGCGCGACCGCCTCGGCGATCGGCGGGGTGCCCGCCTCGAACCGGGCCGGCGGCGCGGCGAACGTCGACCGGGCCATGGTGACCGTCTCGATCATCGAGCCGCCGCCCATGACCGGGGGCATGGCCGCCAGCAGCTCGCCCCGGCCCCACAGCACCCCGATGCCGGTCGGGCCGCACATCTTGTGCCCGGTGAAGACGACGAAGTCGGCGTCGAGGTCGACCACGTCGATCGGCAGGTGCGGCACGGACTGCGAGCAGTCCAGCAGCAGCAGCGCGCCCACCTCGCGGACGCGCGCGGTGATCCGGGCGGTGGCGTTGACGGTGCCGAGGATGTTGGACATGTGGACCAGCGAGACGATCTTCGTCCGCTCGGTGACCAGGTCGTCCAGGCCGGACTCGTCGAGCCGCCCGGCGTCGGTGACCGGGAACCAGCGCAGGGTCGCGCCGGTGCGCTCCGCGAGGAGCTGCCACGGGACGATGTTGGAGTGGTGCTCCATCTCGGAGATCACGATCTCGTCGCCGGGCCCCAGCCGGAACCGGGGGTCGGCGTCCGCGCGCAGCGAGGCGTTGGAGAACGCGTACGCGACGAGGTTGATCGCCTCGGTCGAGTTCTTGGTGAACACCACCTCGTCCACGCTGGGCGCGTTGACGAACCGGGCGATCTTGGCCCGCGCCCCCTCGTACGCCTCGGTCGCCTCGGTGCCCAGGGTGTGCACGGAGCGCGACACGTTGGCGTTGTGCCGCGCGTAGTGCTCGGCGAGCACGTCGAGCACCTGCCGCGGCTTGTGCGAGGTGTTGGCGCTGTCGAGGTAGACCAGCGGGTGCCCGTTCACCTCCCGGTCGAGGATCGGGAAGTCCGCGCGCACCGCCGCCACGTCGAAGCGCGGCACGTCGTCGAACTGCGGCATGCCGGCCGGGATGGTCAGGGAGGACATCGTCGGTCAGGCCCGCGCCGCGCCGGCCCCGGCGACGTACCGCTCGTAGCCCTCGTCCTCGAGCTTGTCGGCCAGCTCCGGGCCGCCCTGCTCGACGATCCGGCCGGCGACGAAGACGTGCACGAAGTCGGGCTTGATGTAGCGCAGGATGCGCGTGTAGTGGGTGATCAGCAGCAGGCCGGTGTCGCCGGTGTCGCGGACCCGGTTGACCCCCTCGCTGACCACGCGCAGCGCGTCGACGTCGAGGCCGGAGTCGGTCTCGTCGAGGATCGCCACCTTCGGCTTGAGCAGCTCCAGCTGCACGATCTCGTGCCGCTTCTTCTCGCCGCCGGAGAAGCCCTCGTTGACGTTGCGCTGGGCGAAGGCCGGGTCCATCTGGAGGCGCTGCATCGCGCCGCGCAGCTCGCCGCCCCAGGTGCGCAGCTTCGGCGCCTCGCCGTCGATCGCGGTCTTGGCGGTGCGCAGGAAGTTGGCCACCGACACGCCGGGCACCTCGACCGGGTACTGCATCGCCAGGAAGAGGCCGGCGCGGGCCCGCTCGTCGACGGACATGGCCAGCACGTCGACGCCGTCGAGGGTCACCGAGCCGCCGGTGATCTCGTACTTCGGGTGGCCGGCGATCGAGTAGGCCAGGGTGGACTTGCCGGAGCCGTTGGGGCCCATGATCGCGTGGGTCTCCCCCGACCGCACGGTCAGGTCGACGCCGGACAGGATCGGCTTGAGCTCACCCTCGGGCAGCTTGACCGACACCTTCAGGTCGCGGATCTCCAGGGTGCTCATTATCGGGTCACTCCATTGCTCGGCGTCGGGCGGCCGTCGTCGCCCACGGGAAGGTAGATGTCGCCGTCGCGGACCTCGACGGCATAGACGGGAACGGGTTCGGTGGCGGGCAGCCCGGTGGGCTCGCCGGTGCGCAGGTCGAACCGGGAGCCGTGCAGCCAGCACTCCAGCGTGCAGCCCTCGACCTCGCCCTCCGACAGGGCCACGGCGGCGTGCGAGCACTCGTCGTACGCGGCGTAGAACTCGCCGTCGGTGCCGTGCACCAGCGCGATCGGGGTGCCGTCGACGTCGGCGCTGACCACGCTGCCCTTCGGCACGTCGTCGGCCGCGCAGATCCTGATCATCAGGAGCCCGCCTTCGCCAGCCGCGCCTCGATGGCGTCGCCGAGGCGCTCGCGCAGCTCCTCGACCGGGATCTTGTTGATCAGCTCGGCGAAGAAGCCGCGGACGACGAGGCGGCGGGCCTCGGTCTCCGGGATGCCCCGCGCCATCAGGTAGAACAGCTGCTCGTCGTCGAAGCGGCCGGTCGCGCTCGCGTGCCCGGCGCCGGCGATCTCGCCGGTCTCGATCTCCAGGTTGGGCACCGAGTCGGCCCGGGCGCCGTCGCTGAGCAGCAGGTTCCGGTTGATCTCGTACGTCTCGGTGCCGGTCGCCTCGGCGCGGATCAGCACGTCGCCCACCCAGACGGTGTGCGCGTCGGCGCCCTGCAACGCGCCCCGGTAGCCGACGTAGCTGCGGCAGTCGGGCACGTTGTGGTCGACGAGCTGGCGGTGCTCCAGGTGTTGGCCGCCGTCGGCGAAGTAGAGCCCGTACAGCTCGGCCTCGCCGCCCCGGCCCGTGTACTCCACCGAGGTGTGCTGCCGGACCAGGTCGCCGCCGAGGCTGACCTGCACGTGCACGACCCTGGCGTCCCGGCCCAGCCGGATCTTCAGGTGCTGCGCCTGCACGGCGTCGGCGGCCCAGTCGGCCACGGTGACCAGGGTCAGCCTCGCGCCGTCGGCCACCGCCACCTCGACGTTGTCGGCCAGGGTGGCCGAGCCGGCGTGCTCCAGCACCAGGGTCGCCTCGGCGAACCGGCCCACCTCGACGAAGGTGTGCCCGAACGCGAGCCCGTCGGCGGAGTCGCCGACCACCCGCAGGCGAACCGGCTCGGCGACGACCGCCTCGCGGGCGACCTCGACCAGCAGCGCCTGCCCGGCCCCGCCGTACGCCAGGGCGCTGACCCGGTCGACCGGGGTGAGCACGCTGCCCACCCGGGGGTCGTCGGACCCGGCCCGGGAGACGGTGACCCCGGCCGGCAGGTCGCCGTGCTCGTGCCGGACGACGCCGGTGGCGGCCTGCGCGTCGCCGCCGACCAGGCCGCGCAGGCGCTTGAGCGGGGTGAAGCGCCACTCCTCCTCCAGGCCCGTGAGGGCCGGGAAGTCGGCGACGTCGTACGAGCGGAGCGCCTGCGACTTGGTGCTGGGCGGCGCGGAAGCCTGGGTAGTCATCTCTTCCTTGGTCTGTTCTGCGGCGACGGTGTCTGACTGGGCGGCGGCGTCAGCCGACCGCGCCCTCCATCTGGAGCTCGATCAGGCGGTTGAGCTCCAGGGCGTACTCCATCGGGAGTTCCTTGGCGATCGGCTCGATGAAGCCACGGACGATCATCGCCATCGCCTCGTCCTCGCTCAGGCCCCGGCTCATCAGGTAGAAGAGCTGGTCGTCACTGATCTTGGAGACGGTCGCCTCGTGCCCCATCGACACGTCGTCCTCGCGGATGTCGACGTACGGGTAGGTGTCGGAGCGGGAGATGGTGTCGACCAGCAGCGCGTCGCACTTGACCGTGCTGCGGCTGCTGTGCGACCCCTCCAGCACCTGCACCAGGCCCCGGTAGGACGTGCGGCCGCCGCCCCGGGCGATCGACTTGGAGACGATGGTGCTGCTCGTGTGCGGGGCGGCGTGCACCATCTTGGCGCCCGCGTCCTGGTGCTGGCCCTCGCCGGCCATGGCGACCGAGAGCACCTCGCCCTTGGCGTGCTCGCCGGTCATGTAGACCGCCGGGTACTTCATCGTCACCTTGGAGCCGATGTTGCCGTCGACCCACTCCATGGTCGCGCCCTCGTGGCACACGGCGCGCTTGGTGACCAGGTTGTAGACGTTGTTCGACCAGTTCTGGATGGTCGTGTAGCGGCACCGGGCGTTCTTCTTGACGATGATCTCCACGACCGCGCTGTGCAGCGAGTCGGACGAGTAGAGCGGCGCGGTGCAGCCCTCGACGTAGTGCACGTACGCGCCCTCGTCGACGATGATCAGGGTCCGCTCGAACTGGCCCATGTTCTCGGTGTTGATCCGGAAGTACGCCTGCAACGGGATCTCCACGTGCACGCCCTTCGGCACGTAGATGAACGAGCCACCGGACCACACGGAGGTGTTCAGCGCGGCGAACTTGTTGTCGCCGACCGGGATCACCGTGCCGAAGTATTCCTTGAAGATGTCCTCGTGCTCCTTGAGGGCGGTGTCGGTGTCGAGGAAGACGACGCCCTGCTCCTCCAGGTCCTCGCGGATCTTGTGGTAGACGACCTCGGACTCGTACTGCGCCGCGACGCCGGCGACCAGCCGCTGCTTCTCCGCCTCGGGGATGCCCAGCTTGTCGTAGGTGTTCTTGATGTCCTCGGGCAGGTCCTCCCAGCTGGTGGCCTGCTTCTCCGTGGAGCGGACGAAGTACTTGATGTTGTCGAAGTCGATCCCGGTGAGGTCGGCCCCCCACGCCGGCATCGGCTTGCGGCCGAACAGCCGCAGGCCCTTCAGGCGCAGGTCGAGCATCCAGGCGGGCTCGTTCTTCTTCGCCGAGATGTCCCGCACCACCGCCTCGCTGAGGCCGCGCTGGGCGGCGGCCCCGGCGACGTCGGGGTCGGCCCAGCCGTACTCGTAGCGACCGAGGGCGGCGAGCTGCTCCTCCTGGGTCAGGGGCTGAACGATCTGCTCGGTCATCTATCTGTCCTCACAGTGGTGACGGTGTTACGGGACTGCGCGGGGATGTGCGTGGTGCACACCCCGTCGCCGTGCGCGATGGTGGCGAGGCGCTGCACGTGGGTGCCGACCAGACGGGAGATGACCGCCGTCTCGGCCTCGCACAGCTGGGGGAACTCGGCGGCCACGTGCGCCACCGGGCAATGGTGCTGGCAGAGCTGGCCGCCGGAGGCGATCGTGGACGCGTTGGCAGCGTAGCCCTCGGCGGTCAGCGCCCCGGCGAGCGCCTCGGCCCGCGCCAGGGGATCGTCGCCGGCGTCCTCCATCGCGGCGCGGCAGCGGTCCTCCAGGGCGGCGACCTGGTCGGCGGCGAACGCCTCCACCGCCGCCGAGCCGCCGTTGCGGGAGATCCAGCGCAGCGCCGCGGTGGCGATGTTGTCGTAGTGGTGGGTGCCGCAGCGGCCCCGGGCCGCGTCGGTCAGCACGAAGACCTTCGCCGGGCGGCCCCGCCCCCGGCTGCCCCGGACGGTCTGCTCGCGGGCGACGACGTCGCCGTCGGCGAGCATCGCGTCGAGGTGCCGGCGGATCGCCGCCGGGCTCAGGCCCAGCGCCGAGCCGAGCTGCCCGGCGGTGGTCGCCCCGCGCTCCAGCAGCAACTGGGTGACCCGGTCCCGGGTCGACAGGTCGGCCGCGGCGGAACCGGCCGCGGGCGCGGGCGGAGCGGACTCCGGGCGGGCGGACGCGGACGCACCGGCGACCGGGTGGGCCGCCGGCTGCTGCCCGGAGAGCGCCGCCGCGTTTTTCACAACGCCCACGTTACGTAATTCGCCGGGGGGCCGCAAACCCGGGTGCCGGTGATCCGAACCACCGGACCGCCGGAGTCACCCGATCGGGTTCCACTACGGTGCGTAGGATTCGCTCCGTGAAGCGATCCGTCCGGTTCCCGGTCTCCGCCGCCCTGCTGCGCCGCCTCGCGCTCGCCTCGATCATCGCGAACGTGGCCATCGTGGTCACCGGCGGGGCGGTCCGGCTGACCGCCTCCGGCCTCGGCTGCCCCACCTGGCCCCGGTGCACCGACGCGTCGTACACGACGACGCCGGAGATGGGCGTGCACGGGGTGATCGAGTTCGGCAACCGACTGCTCACCTTCGCCGTGGGCATCATCGCCCTCGCCGTGGTGGTGGGGGTGCTGCTGCACGGCGCGCGGCGGCGGGAGCTGCTGCCGCTCGCGGTGGCGGTGCTGTTCGGCATCCCGTTGCAGGCGGTGGTCGGCGGGATCACCGTGCTGACCAACCTCAACCCCTGGGTGGTGGGGCTGCACTTCCTCGCCTCGATGGTGGTCATCGCAGCCGCGTACGCGCTGTGGCGGCGCGTCGGCGAGCCGGACGGCCCCGTGACGCCCACCGTGCCGGGGCCGCTGCGCACGCTGGCGCTGGTCACCACCGTCGTCAGCGCCGCGGTGCTGGTGATCGGCACCTGGGTCACCGGCAGCGGCCCGCACGCGGGCGACCACGGCGCGGCCCGCAACGGCCTCGACCCGGAGGCGATCTCCCAGGTGCACGCCGACGGGGTGTTCCTGCTGGTCGGGCTGTCGGTGGCGCTGGTCTTCGCGTTCCGCGCGGTCGGCGCGCGGCGGGCGGAACGGGCCGCCGTCGTGCTGGTCGCCGTGGAGCTGGGGCAGGGCGTGATCGGCTTCGTGCAGTACTTCACCCACCTGCCCGCCGTGCTGGTCGGCGCGCACATGCTCGGCTCGTGCCTGGTGCTGCTGGCCACCCTCGCGGTGCAGTGGTCGACCCGGGAGCGCCGGCCGGTCCAGCCGGCCCGGGAGGCCGCGACGCCGCCGGCCGAGCTCCCCGTCCCGGTCAACGCCTGACGCCCGCCCCGGCCGACGCCGGCCCGGCAGGTCAGCGGGGGCGGGTGAGGTGGGTGAGGACGGCGTCGGCGAGGCGGTCGGGCGCGCCGTCGGCGTACCCGAGGAACAGCGACGGCTCGGTCAGCTCCAGCTCGACCAGGACGGGCGTGCCGTCCGGGCCCGGGATCAGGTCCACCCGGGCGTAGAGCAGCCGCCGCGTGCCGCCGGGGACGGCGGCGAGCACCCGCTCGGCGACGGCGAGCTGATCGGGGGTGGCCGCGCGGGGGCTGATCTGCTCGGCCTTGTAGAGCCCGTCGGGGCCCAGGTCGGGGCCGGTGAGCATCGGGCCCTTGCGGATCGCGTGGCTGAAGGCGAGCCCGTCCGGGCCGGCCAGGAACAGCAGGGCCGTCTCCCCGGCGGTGTCCACCGCGGTCAGGTAGGGCTGGACCATGGCGACCCGGCCCGCGTCCGACAGGCGGCGCAGGTGGGCCAGGGCCAGCTCGCGGTGCGCCGGGTCGGCGAGGTCGTAGCGGCCGGTGTCCTGGCTGCCGGCGCTGACCGCCGGCTTGATCACGTATTCGCCGCGGGTGGCGGGCGGCGTCCAGGGCTGCCCCGGGGCCACCCAGCCGGTCGGCACCGTGGGCACGTGGGCGGCCGACAGCTCGTCGAGGTAGCGCTTGTCGGTGTTCCAGCGCACCACGTCGGCGGGGTTGACCAGCCGGGGGACGGTGTCGGCCCAGGCCACGAACTCGTCGCGGCGCAGCGCGTAGTCCCACGGCGAGCGGAGCACGACCAGGTCGCACGCGGCCCAGTCGACCGCCGGGTCGTCCCAGACGGCGACGGTGGCCGCGATCCCGCGCCCGGCCAGCGGGGCCAGCAGCAGCCGGTCGTCGGGCTCCAGGTCGGGCAGGTCGGCGCAGGTGACGATAGCGACCCGGGGTTCCCCCCGGGTCGACTGGTGGTGGTCGGTCAAGTTATCGGTCAACGGGCCATCGTGCGCCGGGCCATCGACCGCCAGAGGTCGTTGCTCGGGCGCATCTGGTCCATCAGCTCGCGCTCCCAGGCGTTCTCGACGGTGACTCCCGCCTTGGCGCACGCCTCCCGCGCGACGACGGTGTCGTCCGCGAACTGGTCGCCCCAGGCCCCGTCGGACCCGACGAGGACGATGCGTGCGCCGCGCTTGCCGACGTACTCAATGACCGCCTTCGCCCCGCCGTGCCCGGCGGCGAACGACTTGATGCCCGCGACGAGGCCGCTGGGGGCCTCGTCGGCGACGGTCTGCTGAGCCGTCAGCGTCGTATCGGAACCATCTGCCATGACGCGAAGCCTAAGCAGAGTTCCATCCGGACGTGCGAGAACCATGAACTATTTGTGATGCCAATTACCCAGGGGTTTAAGGAGAACCACAGGTGTTTTGCCCGGTTATATGGGGACTCGGGACACCAAAGCGGCCCGGCAAAGTTACACGATCGTCACAACTTGCGCGCGCCTGACCCAAGTCGGGTATGTCGCCCAGGATCGATGGCTCAGACCAGCGCGTCGACGGCGACGGCCGCGAAGAGGATGGTCAGGTAGACGTACGACCAGTGGAACAGCCGCATCGGCCGCACCGCGCCGCCGGCGGCCACCTGGCGGCACAGCCGGTGCGCCTCGTAGACGAAGACCCCGCCCGACAGCAGCGCGGTGACGCCGTAGATCGCGCTCATCCCGAGCGGCCAGACGGCCAGCGAGGCCAGCAGCGTCAGCCAGGCGAAGCCGATGATCTCGGCGTTGACCCGGCGGGCCGAGGCCACCACCGGCAGCATCGGGATGCCGGCGCGGGCGTAGTCGGCCTTGTATTTCATCGCGAGCGGGTAGAAGTGCGGCATCTGCCAGAAGAAGACCACCGCGAACAGCGCCCACGCCGCCGGGGCCAGCGAGCCGGTCACCGCGGCCCAGCCGATCAGCACCGGCGCGGCCCCGCACGCGCCGCCCCAGAAGGTGTTCTGCGGCGTGGTCCGCTTCAACCACAGCGTGTAGACCAGGTCGTAGTAGGCGATCGCGGCAAGGGTCAGCCCCGCGGCCAGCAGGTTGGTGAACACCGCCATCAGCGTCACCGAGACCACCGCGAGCACCAGGCCGAAGACCAGCGCGCTGCGCGGCGACACCGTGTGCGTCGGCAGCGGACGCCGCTTGGTGCGGCGCATGAGTTGGTCGATGTCCCGGTCGATGTAGCAGTTGAGCACGCTGGCCGCCCCAGCGGCGAGCGAGCCGCCCACCAGGACCACCGCCATCAGCCACAGCGACGGCAGCCCGCCCTCGGCGAGCATCATCGCCGGGACGGTGGTCACCAGCAGCAACTCGACGATGCGGGGCTTGGTCAGCGAGACGTACGCCGAGACCACCGCCCGGACGTCCCGCCGGGGCGCCGCGGGGGCGCCGGTCACCGTGCGCACCGGCGGCTGCCCGGCAGAGTTGCTGACGGGGCGCTCGGTGATCATGCTCACGGATTGCCACCTTCCGGCGTCGGCAGGGGGAGTCGGGTCGGTCGGACCCGTCGGGGCCCACACACCGTCCCCACACACTACGCGTCGTCGTTTTCGCTGCCCGCGCGACCCGACCACGGTGCGGACCGTCACACCCCCGGTTGAACGGCGGAAACGCCCAACCGCGTAAAGAAGAGCATGCACAGATCCCGGGGCGGGGGTTTACCCCCGCTCGATAGGGTCATCCGAGAGGGTTCCGCCCAACTGCCGAGGAGCACAACCATCGTGGCTGCCAACCGACCCGAGCAACCCGCACTCAACTGGTCCGACCTCGACCGCCGGGCCGTGGACCTCGTCCGCGTGCTGGCCATGGACGCCGTGGAGAAGTCCGGCAACGGGCACCCGGGCACCGCGATGAGCCTCGCGCCCGCGGCGTACCTCCTCTTCAACCGTGTGATGCGGCACAACCCGGCCGACCCGAACTGGCCCGGCCGGGACCGGTTCGTGCTCTCCGCCGGCCACTCCAGCCTCACCCTCTACATCCAGCTCTTCCTCTCCGGCTACCCGCTGGCCCTGGACGACCTCAAGTCGCTGCGGCAGTGGGGCTCGCTCACCCCGGGCCACCCCGAGCACGGGCACACCCCGGGCGTGGAGACCACCACCGGCCCGCTCGGGCAGGGCCTCGGCAACGCGGTCGGCATGGCCATGGCCGCCCGCCGCGAGCGCGGCCTGTTCGACCCGGAGACCGAGCCGGGCGCGTCGGTCTTCGACCACGACGTGTGGTGCATCGCCTCCGACGGCGACATCGAGGAGGGCATCACCCACGAGGCCAGCGCCCTCGCCGGGCACCAGCAGCTCGGCAACCTCTGCGTGATCTACGACGACAACGAGATCTCGATCGAGGACGACACCCGCATCGCCAAGAGCGAGGACGTCGCGGCCCGCTACGAGGCGTACGGCTGGCACGTGCAGACCGTCGACTGGCTCGCCGGCGACGCCGACCAGGGCGACTACCACGAGGACGTCGAGGCGCTGCACCGGGCGCTGCTGGCGGCGAAGGCCGAGACGGGCCGGCCCTCCTTCATCGCGCTGCGCACCATCATCGGCTGGCCCGCGCCCAACAAGAAGAACACCGGCAAGATCCACGGCTCGGCGCTCGGCGCGAGCGAGGTGGCCGCCACCAAGGAGCTGCTCGGCTTCGACCCGGCGCAGAGCTTCCAGGTCGACGAGGACGTCCTCGGGCACGCCCGCCTGGTCCTGGAGCGCGGCGCGGCGGCGCAGCAGGAGTGGGAGCGGACGTACGAGGGCTGGGCCAAGGCCAACCCGGAGCGCAAGGCGCTGTGGGACCGGATGTCGCAGCGGGTGCTGCCGGAGGGCTGGACCGAGGCGCTGCCGACGTTCCCGGCCGACGCCAAGGGCGTGGCCACCCGGGCCGCGTCCGGCAAGGTGCTGGAGGCCCTGGCCCCGGTGCTGCCGGAGCTGTGGGGCGGCTCGGCCGACCTGGCCGAGAGCAACAACACCACCATGAAGGGCGAGCCGTCGTTCGTCCCGGCGGTGCACGCCACCAAGGACTTCCCGGGCCACGAGTACGGCCGCACGCTGCACTTCGGCATCCGCGAGCACGCCATGGGCGCGATCCTCAACGGCATCGCCCTGCACGGCGGCACCCGCCCCTACGGCGGCACGTTCCTGGTGTTCAGCGACTACATGCGCCCCTCGGTGCGGCTCGCCGCGCTGATGAAGCTGCCAGTGGTCTACGTCTGGACGCACGACTCGATCGGCCTCGGCGAGGACGGCCCGACCCACCAGCCGGTGGAGCACCTGACCGCGCTGCGCGCCATCCCCGGCCTGGACGTGGTCCGCCCGGCCGACGCCAACGAGACCGCGTGGGCGTGGCGGCAGGCCCTGGAGCACACCGACCGGCCGACGGCCCTGGCGCTGAGCCGGCAGGCCCTGCCGACGCTGGACCGGTCGACCCTGGCCGGCGCCGAGGGCGTGGCCAAGGGCGGCTACGTGCTGGCCGAGGCGTCCAACGGCAAGCCGCAGGTGATCATCATCGGCACCGGCTCGGAGGTGCAGCTCTGCCTCACCGCACGGGAGCGGCTGGAGGCCGACGGCACCCCCACCCGGGTCGTGTCGATGCCCTGCCAGGAGTGGTTCTACGAGCAGGACGAGGCGTACCGGGAGTCGGTCCTGCCGCGCGGGGTAAAGGCCCGGGTGAGCGTGGAGGCGGGCATCGCGATGTCCTGGCGCGGGATCGTCGGCGACACCGGCGAGAGCGTCAGCATCGAGCACTACGGCGCGAGCGCCCCGCACACCGTGCTCTTCGAGCAGTTCGGCTTCACCCCCGACCGGATCGTGGCCGCCGCGCACGCGGCGCTCACCCGGGTGGGCGACATCACCGGTTTCACGACCGGCAACTGAAGGGGAGCGAGGACGACATGACGGACAGGCTCAGCGAACTCACCGCCGCCGGGGTGGCGGTCTGGCTCGACGACCTCTCCCGGGTACGGCTGAGCTCCGGCGGGCTGGACCAGCTCCGCCGGGAGCAGCACGTGGCCGGGGTGACCACCAACCCGACGATCTTCGCGAAGGCGCTCGCCGACGCCGACACCTACGACGGGCAGCTGCGCGACCTCGCCACCCGTGGGGTGGAGGTGGAGGAGGCGGTGCGCATGCTCACCACGTACGACGTGCGGTGGGCGTGCGACGTGATGCGCCCGTCGTACGACGGCAGCCAGGGCGTCGACGGCCGGGTCTCCATCGAGGTGGACCCGCGGCTGGCGCACGAGACGGAGAAGACGGTCGCCGAGGCCAAGGCCCTGTGGTGGCTGGTCGACCGGCCCAACCTCTTCATCAAGATCCCGGCCACCGAGGCGGGCCTGCCGGCGATCACCGCGACCCTGGCCGAGGGGATCAGCGTCAACGTCACGCTGATCTTCGGCCTGGACCGCTACTCGCAGGTGATGGAGGCGTTCCTCGCCGGCCTGGAGCAGGCGAAGGCCAACGGCCACGACCTGTCGAAGATCGGGTCGGTGGCGTCGTTCTTCGTCTCCCGGGTGGACAGCGAGGTCGACAAGCGGCTGGAGAAGATCGGCTCCGCGCAGGCGAAGGCGCTGCGCGGCAAGGCCGCCGTGGCCAACGCCCAGCTCGCCTACGAGCGCTACAGCGAGGTGTTCTCCTCCGACCGGTGGCAGGCCCTCGCCGACGCCGGGGCGCACCCGCAGCGCCCGCTGTGGGCGTCCACGTCGACGAAGAACCCGGACTACCGGGACGTCATCTACGTCGAGGAGCTGATCGCCCCCGGCACGGTCAACACGATGCCGGAGTCGGTAATCCACGCGTACGCCGACCACGGCGAGACGCGCGGGGACACCGTCACCGGCGCGTACGACGCCGCCCGCCAGGTCTTCACCGACCTGGAGTCGGTAGGCGTCGACATGTCCGACGTGATCGGCGTGCTGGAGCGCGAGGGCGTGGAGAAGTTCGAGGCGAGCTGGCAGGAGCTGCTCGACGGGGTGCGCAAGTCGCTCGCCGCGGCGGGCCAGGGCACCGGGCGGCCCGGCCAGGCCGCCCAGGGCGACGCGGACCAGGCCCAGAAGGTGGGGGGCAACGCGTGACCGACGGTCGTGGCGACGTCCCGGGGCGGTGCCCCGGGACGTCCCGCGCCGGCGGCCCGCCCCCTCCGGGTCGCGCCGGCGGCCCGTTCCCGGCGCGCCCGTGGCGGGCCGGGGTGGCGACGTGAGCGACCCGCTGACCGGCCCGGCGGACGCGTCCGCCGGGCTGGTCGTGCACGGCGCGGACCGGGTCGACCGGTCCGCGCCCGCGCCCGTCCGGCAGGCCCTCGTCGCCGGGGGCGTGCCGGCGCGGCTGGCCGCGCAGGACCCGACGCTGTGGGGGCCGGCCGCCGAGGCGGAGGCGCGGACCCGGCTCGGCTGGCTGGACACCCACCGGCGCAGCGTCGAGCTGCTGCCCCAGCTCGCCGAGCTGGCCGCCGAGCTGGGCGACCTGGACCACGTGGTGGTCGCCGGGATGGGCGGCTCGTCGCTGGCCGCCGAGGTGGTCAGCCGGGCCCTGGGCCGGCCGCTGACCGTGCTCGACACCACCGACGCGGGCCAGGTCCGCCGGGCGCTGACCGACCGCCTCGACCGCACGGTGGTGGTGCTGGCCGGCAAGTCCGGCCGCACCGTGGAGACCGACAGCCACTGGCGGGTCTACCGGCAGGCGTTCCTGGATTCCGGGCTGACCGCAGCGGAGGCCGGCCGGCACTTCGTGGTGGTCACCGACCCGGGTTCCCCGCTGGAGGCGGTGGCGGCCGAGCTGGGCGCGGTCACCGTGCCCGGCGACCCGCGGGTGGGCGGCCGGTACGCCGCGCTGACCGCGTTCGGGCTGGTGCCGGCGGCGCTGGCCGGCGTGGCCGTCGACGAGCTGCTGGAGCAGGCCGGTGCGCTCGCCGGGGCGCTGGGCCGCGACGCCGACAACCCGGGGCTGGCGCTCGGCGTCGCCCTCGGCGCGGCGGCCACCGGCGGCCGGGACAAGCTGGCCCTCGTGCCCGACGGCACGGGGTTCGACGGGCTCGGCGACTGGATCGAGCAGCTCCTCGCCGAGTCGACCGGCAAGGCGGGGCGCGGCGTCCTGCCGGTGGTGCTGGAGTCCCCCGCCGCCCCCGGCGGCGCGGCACCCGACGTGCTCACCGTCAGCTACGGCGGTTCGCTGGCCCCCGGCGCGGTGCCCGGCGGGGGCCGCGCGCCCGACGTGGCGGTCAACGGCCCGCTCGGCGCCCAGTTCCTGACCTGGGAATACGCCACGGCGATCGCCGGCGCGGTGCTCAAGGTGAACCCGTTCGACCAGCCGGACGCCGCCGAGAGCAGGGAGCACACCGCCCGGTTCCTCGACCCGGCCGCGCCGGCCCGCCCGCCGTCGTCGACCGAGGGCGCGATCGAGGTGTACGCCCCGGCGGGCGGCCCGGCCGACCTGGCCGGCGCGCTGCGGCACCTGGTCGACGGCATCGAGACCGGCGGATACCTGGCGGTCCTGGCGTACCTGGACCGGCTCGGCGACGCCGATGTCGCCGGGCTGCGACCGCTGCTCGCCGGGGCGACCGCCCGCCCGGTGACGTTCGGTTGGGGGCCGCGCTACCTGCACGCCACCGGCCAGTACCACAAGGGTGGTCCACAGGTAGGGAGTTTCCTTCAGTTGACCGGTACGGTCGGGGATGATCTGCCGGTGCCCGGAAAGCCGTACTCCCTCGGGAGGCTCCAGGCCGCCCAGGCCGCCGGCGATCGGCGGGCCCTGGCCCGCCGGGGCCGCCCGGTGCTGCGGCTGCACCTGACCGACCGGTCGGCGGGGGTGGCCCAGCTGCTCGACGCGGCCCGGCAACTGTGAGCGTGACGATGGACGAAGTGGAACCAGCGGAGCTAGGAGGCACCGTGCGTGCGAGGAGTGGGCCGGTCTTGCGAGCCCCGCAGTCGCGGACCGAGGCGACCCTGGTGGGTCCGGAGGTGATCCGGTGAACCCGCTGCGCGACCCGCAGGACCGGCGGCTGCCGCGGATCCCGGAGCCCTGCGCTCTGGTGATCTTCGGCGTGACCGGTGACCTGGCGCGGAAGAAGCTGCTGCCGGCGGTCTACGACCTGGCGAACCGGGGGCTGCTGCCGCCCGGCTTCGTGGTGCTGGGCTTCGCCCGGCGCGACTGGTGCGACGGCGACTTCGAGTCGCTGGCCCACGACGCGGCGAAGGAACACGCCCGGACACCGTGGCGGGAGGAGGTCTGGGGCCGGCTGGCCGGCAACATCAAGTTCGTCGGCGGCTCGTTCGACGACGACGCCGCCTTCGACAAGCTCGCCCAGACCCTGAACGGCCTGCGCGACAGCCACGGCATCCACGGCAACGCGGCGTTCTACTTCTCGATCCCCCCGGCGGCGTTCCCCGTGGTGCTCAAGCAGCTCGCCCGCACCGGGATGGCCGACAACGAGAAGTGCGGCGGCTGGCGTCGGGTGGTGGTGGAGAAGCCGTTCGGGCACGACCTGCCGTCGGCCAAGGAGCTCAACGACCTGGTCGACGACGTCTTCACCCGGCAGGACGTCTTCCGCATCGACCACTACCTGGGCAAGGAGACCGTCCAGAACATCCTGGCCCTGCGGTTCGCCAACAGCCTGTTCGAGCCGCTGTGGAACTCCAAGTACGTCGACTCGGTGCAGATCACGATGGCCGAGGACGTCGGCATCGGCAGCCGGGCCGGCTTCTACGACTCGGTCGGCACGGCCCGCGACGTGCTCCAGAACCACCTGCTCCAGCTTCTCGCGCTGGTGGCGATGGAGGAGCCGACCAGCTTCGACGCCGACGAGATCCGCGCCGAGAAGCTGAAGGTGCTCAAGGCGATCACCCTGCCGAAGGACGTCTCCCGGGGCACCGTGCGCGGCCAGTACCTGCCCGGCTGGGTGGGCGGCCAGCGGGCCGTCGGCTACCTCGACGAGGACGGCGTGCCGGCCGACTCGACCACCGAGACGTACGTGGCCGTGGAGCTGGGCATCCAGAACCGCCGCTGGGCCGGGGTGCCGTTCTACATCCGGGCCGGCAAGCGGCTGCCCCGGCGGGTCACCGAGGTCGCCATCATGTTCAAGAAGGCCCCGCACCTGCCGTTCAACCCGGCCGACATGGAGTCCCTCGGCCCCAACCAGCTCGTCATCCGGGTGCAGCCCGACGAGGGCGTGGTGCTCAAGTTCGGCTCCAAGGTGCCGGGCACCACGATGGAGGTCCGCGACATCGCGATGGACTTCCAGTACGGCGAGGCGTTCACCGAGTCCAGCCCCGAGGCGTACGAGCGGCTGGTGCTGGACGTGCTGATCGGCGACCGTACCCTCTTCCCGGACGCCGCCGAGGTCGAGCAGAGCTGGGCGGTGGTGGACCCGCTGGAGCACGCCTGGGAGGGCACGAAGCCGGAGCCGTACCGGTCCGGCGAGTGGGGTCCGCGCGCCGCCGACGAGATGCTGGCCCGCGAGGGCCGGGCGTGGCGCAGAGCGTGAGCGAGCACAGCGAGCAGACCAGGAGGCTCCATTGATCGGGCTGTGGGACACCACCGGCAACGAGGTGGTCAAGGCGCTCGCCGCCGAGCGGCGCAGCGCGGGCGGGGTGGCCAGCGGCATGGCGCTCACCCTGATCGTGGTGGTCGACGAGAAGCGGGTCCGCGAGGCGGAGGCGGCGGCGACGATCGCCGCCGCCGCCCACCCGTGCCGGCTGCTCGTGGTGGTCCGCTCCGACGTCGAGCGGGACCGCAACCGCCTCGACGCGGAGATCGTCGTCGGCGGCCGGCTCGGCCCGTGCGAGGCCGTGGTCACCCGGATGTACGGCCGGCTGGCGCTGCACGCCGAGTCGGTGGTGATGCCGCTGCTGGTGCCGGACGTGCCCGTGGTGACGTGGTGGCACGGCGAGCCGCCGGCGGAGATCGCGACGGACTTCCTCGGCGTCGTCGCCGACCGGCGGATCACCGACTCGGCGCAGGCCGACGACCCGATCGCGGCGCTGCGCCAGCGGGCCCGCGACTACGCGCCGGGCGACACGGACCTGGCGTGGACCCGGATCACCCCGTGGCGCACGCTGGTCGCGGGCGCGTTCGACACCACCGCGGCGCGGGTGACCGAGGCCCGGGTGGTGGCCCCGCCGACCGACCCGACGGCGGCGCTGATGTGCGGCTGGCTGAACAGCCGGCTCGGCATCGCCCCGCGCTGGGAGCCCGCGCCGGAGGCACCCCGGATGCGCGAGGTGCGGCTCAGTTGCGCCAACGGCGACGAGCTGACCCTCAGCCGGGACGACAGCGTGGCGACCTTCCGGCGCACCGGGCAGGACGACCGGCAGCTTCCGCTGACCCGCCGGCCGCTCGGCGACGAGCTGGCCGAGGAGCTGCGCCGGCTGGACGCCGACCAGGTCTACGCCGAGGCGCTGGGGGCGATGGCCGGCCTGCGGGGCTTGCAGCAGCGCCCCGCCCAGCGGGTGCACGTCTGGAAGGACCCGGCGACGGCGAAGCGGGCCGAGGCGGGGATCACCGCCCACGCCGGCACGAGCACCAACGAGTGACGGCGTGGCCCGGGCCGACCGCCGTGGTCGGCCCGGGCCACGCCGCCGCTGACGCGACGGAGGGCCGTGCGGCCCGAGGGCACGACGGACCGCGAGGGCGGTCGGGAGGCGAAGGCACATTTCATGAGTGAGGCGAGTGTCGCCGTCCACGCCGATGCCGACCTGCTGGCGCAGGCGGTGGCGGCCCGGCTGGTGGTGAGGCTGCTCGACGCGCAGGCGGAACGGGGCCAGGCGTCGATGGTGCTGACCGGCGGGCGGATCGCCGCGTCCGTCTACCGCGCGGTGGCCGCGCTGCCGGCCCGGGACGCCGTCGACTGGTCCCGCGTCGACGTCTGGTGGGGCGACGAGCGGTTCCTGCCCGCCGGCGACCCGGAGCGCAACGAGACGCAGGCCCGCGCGGCGCTGCTCGACGCGGTGCCGCTGGACCCGGCCCGGGTGCACCCGATGCCCGCCTCGGACGGCCCGACCGGCGACGACCCGGAGGCCGGGGCCGCCGGGTACGCCGCCGAGCTGGCCCGCGCGGCCCGCCCGGGGCACGCCGCGCTCCCCCACTTCGACGTGCTGATGCTCGGGGTCGGCGAGGACGGGCACGTCGCCTCGGTCTTCCCCGGGCACCCGGTGCACCACGACACGCGGCCGGTGAGCGCCGTGCGGGGCAGCCCCAAGCCGCCGCCGGTGCGCACCACGCTGACCCTGCCGACGATCAACACGGCCGAGGAGGTCTGGCTGGTCGCCAGCGGCGCGGACAAAGCCCGCGCGGTGGGCATGGCGCTGGCCGGGGCCGGCCCGGTGCAGCTCCCGGCGGCCGGGGCGCAGGGCGTCAGCCGCACCCTGTGGCTGCTGGACCGGGCGGCGGCGGCCGAGGTGCGCTGAGGTGTAAGGAAGGGCCCCCTGTTAACGCTTTCTGCATAGCAGGGGGCCCTTCTTAACGCTCCCGGCCCGGCAACCGGCCGGGCGGCAGCGCCCCGCTCAGGTGCCGCCCCTGCGGCGGCGCAGGGCGGCCAGGGCCTCCGCCAACAGCGCTTCCCCCTGCTCGGGGGTGCGCCGCTCCTTCACGTACGCCAGGTGGGTCTTGTAGGGCTCGGGGCGGGCCCGGCCCGGCGGGTCCGCCCGGTCCTGGCCGGCGGGGAGCCCGCAGCGCGGGCAGTCCCACAGCGCCGGCGGCGTCGCGTCGGCCGCGATGGGCACGTCGACCCGGTGGTCGTTGCGGCACCAGTAGCTGACCGGCCGGCGCGGGGCGGGCACGTGCCGCTCCCCGAAACGCTCCGGCCCTGACCCGACCCGGGTGCCCCGGATGACGTTGCCACTCGTCACGCTGCTCGCTCCTGTCGTCGGAGGGGACCGCCGCGCGGGCGGGCGGCGGCGACGCGGTGCAGCAAAAACAACTGCGCGCGGTCCGTCGGTGACGGACCGCGCGCAGATTGTACGACTCGGCGGGCTCGCTCTCAGACCCCGCTGCCGTTGCCGACCTGGAGACGCAACCAGAGCCCCAGCCCGACGATGCAGGCGAACCAGACGATGCCCACCAGGACGGTGTAGCGGTCGAGGTTCTTTTCGGCCACCGAGGAGCCGGCAAGGCTGGAGCTGACCCCACCGCCGAACATGCTCGACATGCCGCCGCCCTTGCCGCGGTGCAGCAGGATCAGCATGGTGAGCATGATGCTCGTGATCGTCAGCAACACGATCAACGTGTATGCGAACCAGATCGGCATGGCTGGGGTCAGTCCTCTCGTAGCGATCCTCGCCCGGACAGGTCGGGCACTGCGGCACCGGCCGGTGGACGGGCGGAGTCAAGGATAGCGAGCCTTCAGCGGCTGATGTGCTCCGGGAACCGGCAGATCTTGGCGAATTCCTCGGCGTCGAGGCTCGCGCCGCCGACCAGCGCCCCGTCCACGTCCGGCTGGGCCATGATCGAGGCCACGTTCGAGGACTTCACCGACCCGCCGTAGAGGATGCGCACCTGGTCGGCGGTCGCCTGGTCGTAGGTCTCGACGAGGCGCTTGCGCACCTCCCCGCACACCTCCTGGGCGTCCTCCGGGGTGGCGGTCTTGCCCGTCCCGATCGCCCAGACCGGCTCGTACGCCACGACGACCTTGGTGACCTGCTCCGGGGTGAGCCCCCGCAGCGCCCCGTCGAGCTGGTCGCAGCAGTGCGGCACGTGCCGAAGCTGCTCACGGACCTCCAGGCCCTCACCGATGCACAGGATCGGGGTGAGCCCGTGGGACAGCGCGGCGGTCACCTTGTCGTTGACCAGCGCGTCGTCCTCGTGGTGGTATTGCCGCCGCTCGGAGTGGCCGACCACCACGTACGTGCAGCCGAGCTTCGCCAGCATCGCCCCCGAGATGTCCCCGGTGTACGCCCCCGACGGGTACGGCGACAGGTCCTGCCCGCCGTAGCCGATGAGCAGCTTGTCGCCCTCGATCGCGGTCTGCACGGTGCGCAGGTCGGTGAAGGGCGGCAGCACGACGCACTCGACGTCGGTGAGCTGCTGCGCGGTGAGGCTCGCGGCCAGCTTCTGCACCAGCAGGTTGGCCTCGAAGTGGTTGAGGTTCATCTTCCAGTTGCCGGCCATCAGCGGCCGGCGGGTGATCGCCGCCATCAGTCCTCCAGCGCCGCGATGCCGGGGAGGGTCTTGCCCTCCAGGTATTCCAGCGACGCGCCGCCGCCGGTGGAGATGTGATTGAAATCAGTCTCGTCCAGCCGCAGGGCACGGACCGCCGCCGCAGAGTCGCCGCCGCCGACCACGCTGAACGCGCCGGCCTTGGTGATCGCCTCAGCGACGCCCCGGGTGCCGTTCGCGAACGCCGCCATCTCGAACACGCCCATCGGGCCGTTCCAGAAGATCGTCTTCGCGTCGGCGAGCGCGGCGGCGAAGCCGGCCACCGTCTCCGGGCCGATGTCCAGCCCGAGGCGGTGGCTCGGGATGGCGTCGGCGCGGACCGTGTCGTGCGCCGCGTCGGGGGCGAAGGCGTCCGCCGCCACCACGTCGACCGGGAGCAGGATCTTGCCGTCGGCCCGCTCCAGGAGGTTGCGGCAGGTCTCGACCATCTCCTCCTCCAGCAGCGACGTGCCCACCTCGTGGCCCTGGGCCTTGAGGAACGTGAAGCACATGCCGCCGCCGATGAGCAGCCGGTCGACCTTCGGCAGCAGCGCCTCGATCACCGCGAGCTTGTCGGAGACCTTCGAGCCGCCGAGCACCACCACGTACGGGCGCTCCGGCTCGCCGGTGAGCTTGGCCAGCACCTCCACCTCGCGCAGCACCAGGCGGCCCGCGACGTGCGGCAGCCGGGCCGGCACGTCGAAGACGCTGGCGTGCTTGCGGTGCACCGCGCCGAACGCATCGTCGACGTACGCCTCGCCGAGCGCGGCGAGCTGGTCGGCGAACGCGCCCCGCTCCGCCTCGTCCTTGCTGGTCTCGCCCTTGTTGAAGCGCAGGTTCTCCAGCAGGGCGACCTCGCCGTCGGCGAGCGCGCCGACCGTGGACCGGGCGGACTCGCCGACGGTGTCCTCGGCGAACCGCACCTGCGCGCCGAGCAGCTCGCCGAGGCGGGCCGCGACCGGACGCAGGCTGAACTGCGGGTCGGGCGCGCCCTTCGGGCGGCCCAGGTGCGAGAAGACCACGACCTTCGCGCCCGCCCCGGTCAGGGCGGTCAACGTCGGCAGCACCGCGCGGATGCGCCCGTCGTCGGTGATCGCGCCGGTCTGCTTGTCGAGCGGGACGTTCAGGTCGGCGCGCACGAGCACGCGCCGACCCGACACCCCCTCGGCGAGCAGGTCGTCGAGGTTGCGGATGGTCACAGCGACTGACCCACCAGCTTGACCAGGTCCACCAGGCGGTTCGAGTAGCCCCACTCGTTGTCGTACCAGCCGACGACCTTGACCTGGTTGCCGATGACCTTGGTCAGCGGCGCGTCGAAGATGCACGACGCCGGGTCGGTGACGATGTCGGCGGAGACGATCGGGTCCTCGTTGTAGACCAGGACGCCCTTGAGCGGGCCCTCGGCGGCGGCCTTCAGCGCGGCGTTGACCTCGTCGACCGAGGTCTCCCGGCCCACCTCGACGGTGAGGTCGGTGGCCGAGCCGGTGGGGATCGGCACCCGCAGCGCGTACCCGTCGAGCTTGCCCTTCAGCTCCGGCAGCACCAGGCCGATGGCCTTCGCGGCGCCCGTGGAGGTCGGGACGATGTTCAGCGCGGCGGCCCGGGCGCGGCGCAGGTCCTTGTGCGGCGCGTCCTGGAGGTTCTGGTCCTGGGTGTACGCGTGGATGGTGGTCATCAGACCCTTGGTGATGCCGAACGTGTCGTGCAGCACCTTCGCCATCGGGGCCAGGCAGTTGGTGGTGCAGGAGGCGTTCGAGATGATCGTGTGCTTGGCCGGGTCGTACTGGTCGTGGTTGACGCCCATGACGACCGTGACGTCCTCGTTCTTCGCCGGGGCGGAGATGATGACCTTCTTGGCCCCGCCGTCGACGTGCGCCTTCGCCTTGGTGCCGTCGGTGAAGAAGCCGGTGGACTCGATGACCACGTCGGCGCCGACCTCGCCCCACGCCAGCTTCGCCGGGTCGCGCTCGGCGAACGCCTTGATGGTCTTGCCGCCGACGGTGATCTCGTCGGCCGTCGCCTTGACCTCGTGCGGGAGGCGACCCAGGATGCTGTCGTACTTGAGCAGGTGGGCGAGCGTCGCGTTGTCGGTCAGGTCGTTGACGGCCACGACCTCGACGTCCGCGCCGGACGCCAGCACGGCCCGGAAGAAGTTACGGCCGATGCGGCCGAAGCCGTTGATGCCAACCCGGATGGTCACAGGTCCCATCTCCTCGCGTTCTTATCCGCCGGCGTGGAATCGGACCGGCGAAGTGGTGTGCGCCGACCGTTGGAGTCGGCCGTTGACAGTTCGTGTCGGCCACCCCGCCGCGGCCCGAGAGAACCTGACCGCCGGAGGCGGTGTGCACGGCGAGAGTGCCGGTGCCGGCCCCCTTGCCGTACGCAACGACCCTATCCGAGCGCGTGGCGGCGCGGTGCGCCGGGTGGTGATCCGCTGCGCGCTCCCGGGGCCGGCACGCGCCCCGGGTCGACGCGCGGCGGGCCGGGCCGCCGCGGGCCCACCGCCACCGTCCTATCAGACCACGAGCATGTCGGGCGTGACGGCCGCTTCCGTATCCGGGATGCCCAGGTCGCGGGCCCGCTTGTCGGCCAGGGCCAGCAGCCGGCGGATCCGCCCGGCGATGGCGTCCTTGGTCAGCGGCGGGTCGGCGAGCGCGCCCAGCTCCTCCAGGGACGCCTGCCGGTGCTCCAGGCGCAGCCGGCCGGCGGAGGTGAGGTGGTTGGGCGCGTCGTCGGCGAGGATCTCCAGCGCCCGCGTCACCCGGGCGGCGGCGGCCACGGCCGCCCGCGCCGAGCGGCGCAGGTTGGCGTCGTCGAAGTTGGCCAGCCGGTTGGCGGTGGCCCGCACCTCGCGGCGCACCCGGCGCTCCTCCCAGGCCAGCACGCTGGAGTGTGCTCCTATGCGGGTGAGCAGCGCCGCGATGGCGTCGCCGTCCTTGACCACCACCCGGTCGACGCCGCGCACCTCGCGGTTCTTCGCGGTGATGCCGATGCGCCGGGCCGCGCCGACCAGCGCCAGCGCCGACTCCGGGCCCGGGCAGGTGATCTCCAGCGCGCTGGAGCGGCCGGGCTCGGTCAGCGAGCCGTGCGCCATGAACGCCCCCCGCCACGCGGAGACCGCGCAGCAGACGTTCGCGGCCACCACGTGCGGCGGCAGGCCGCGCACCGGCCGGCCGCGCACGTCCAGCAACCCGGTCTGCCGGGCCAGGGCCTCGCCGTCCTTGACCACCCGGACGATGAAGTGGCTGCCCTTGCGCAGCCCGCCGGAGGCGAGCACGTGGATCTCGCTGGAGTAGCCGTAGACCTCGGCGATCTCCCGGCGCAGCCGCCGGGCCACCGCCCCGGTGTCCAGCTCGGCCTCGACCACCACCCGGCCGGAGACGATGTGCAGCCCGCCGGCGAAGCGCAGCAGCGCCGCCATCTCCGCCCGCCGGCAGCAGGGCTTGGGCACGTCGACCCGGCTCAGCTCGTCCTTGACCGCAGCCGTCATCGCCATTGTGCGCCCCCTCACGGACCGGTTCCGGCGTGTCGCCGGAGATTACGTACGTGCTTAACGATCGGCGCCCAGGACAGGCACCAGGGCGGCACCCAGGGCGGCCGGATCGTGACGGGGTTCGCCGTCGGTGACGGCGACCGGGGCGAGGACCAGCCGGGCACCCAGCGATTCTGCCGCACGCTCGACCGGCGCGGGATCGCCCACCGCCTTGGAGTCCGCCAGCACCAGGTCCACCGCCAGCTCGGGCAGATAGTGCCGCAGGGTGTCCAGATGGTCGGCGAGGGAGAGCCCGAGGGTCTCCTGCTCCGCCGCGAGGTTGAGGGTGACCAGCCGACGGGCCGGGCTCGCCACGATCGCGGCGGCCAGCCCCGGCACCAGCAGGTGCGGCAGCACACTGGTGTACCAACTGCCGGGCCCGAAGATCAACCAGTCGGCCTCGGCCGTCGCGGCCACCGCCTCCGCGCAGGCCGCCGGGGTCGTCGGGGTCAGCCGCAGCGACTCCACCCGCCCCGCGGTGACCGCCACCTGGTGCTGGCCGCGCACCGTGCGCACCTCGTCCGGGTGCGCCGGGTCTGCGCCGCGCACCCGGGCCTCGATGCCGACCGGCTGGCGGGACATCGGCAGCACCCGGCCCACCGCGCCGAGCATCGCCCCGGCGTGCTCCAGGGCGGCCACCGGGTCGCCGAGCAGCTCGATCAGCCCGCAGAGCACCAGGTTGCCCACGGCGTGCCCGGCCAGCCCGTCGTCGGTGTCGGCTGGGTCGCGGGGGGTGTCGGCGAAGCGGTGCTGGAACAGCCCGGCGGTGCGCCGGGTGGCCGGGTGGTCCCCGGCCAGGGCCACCAGCGCCTGGCGCAGGTCGCCCGGGGGCAGGCCGCCCCGGCGGGCGCGCAGCCGGCCGCTGGAGCCGCCGTCGTCGCCGACGGTGACGACGGCGGTGATGTCCAGGTCCAGCTCGGGCACGCACCGGCGCAGCGCCCGCAGGGACACCGACAGGCCATGCCCGCCGCCGAAGGCGACCACCCGGGTACGCCGCCCGTCGCCCCGCTCGCCACCCCTGCCCGGGGGCTCCGCCGGCGGCGTCATTCCCGCCCCAGGTCGCGGTGTTGCGCGTTGGCCGCCAGCCCTGCGTGGCGCAGCCGGGAGGCCAGCTCCTCGGCGATGGCCACGCTGCGGTGCTTGCCGCCGGTGCAGCCGACCGCCACGGTCAGGTACCGCTTGCCCTCCCGCTCGAACCCGACGGTGGTGGCGTTGACCAGGTCCGCGTACGTGCCGACGAAGGCGTCCGCGCCCTCCTGGCCCAGCACGTACGCGCTGACCGCCTCCTCCCGCCCGGTGTGCTCCCGCAGCTCGGGCACCCAGTACGGGTTCGGCAGGAACCGGGCGTCGAGGACGAAGTCGGCGTCCGGCGGGAGGCCGTACTTGAAGCCGAAGGAGAGCACGGTGATCCGCAGCCGGCGGGCGTCCTCGCCGCCGAACAGCTCCTCGATCCGGCGGCGCAACTGGTTGACGTTGAGGTGGCTGGTGTCGATGATCACGTCGGCCTGGTCGCGGGCCTCCTCCAGCAGGCCCCGCTCCACGGCGATGCCGTCGGCGAGCCGCCCGTCGCCCTGCAACGGGTGCGAGCGCCGGACGCTCTCGAACCGGCGGATCAGCACCTCGTCGTCGGCGTCGACGAAGACCACGCGCGGGGAGAATCCCCGGTCCTTCAGCTCCCGGATCGCCCCGGCCAGGTCCGTGGAGAAGGCGCGGGAGCGCACGTCCAGCACCATCGCCGTACGCCGGGCCGCGCCGCCGGCCTTGACGGCCAGCTCGGCCATGTCGAGCATGAGCGCCTGGGGCAGGTTGTCGACGACGTAGTAGCCGACGTTCTCCAGGGCGCGGGCCACCGTGCTGCGCCCGCCGCCGGACACTCCGGTCACCACCACCAGGGTGGTCTCCGCCTCCGTCGCCGCCCGGGTCGCCGCCTCCGCGGCCACCGGCAGCCTCTCCGTGGCCGGCCCCGCCGCCGCTGTCGGGCCGTCGCCGGCCGGAACCTCGGACGTCCGCGCCTCGTTCACTGCCCACTCCCCACGGATGACGCACGGCCGACCTGACCGCGGCGGCCAGCCTAGAACTCTATCCCGCCCATCCCCCACGCCCCGGTAACCACCCCGCCCGCAGCCCCGCCCGCTCCCCCGCCCCCTCCCCCCGCCGATCTTGCACTTGCGGCCCCCGATCCGCCCTGTTCGCCCCTTTTGCCCGGGCCGCAAGTGCAAGATCGCGGGTACGCGGACGGCGCACCCCGGGCTGGGCGGGCGGGGGCGGGGGCGGGGGCGGGAAGGGGGCGGGGCGGGGTTGGGCACGTTCGGAGAAGTCGGTGGGCCGACCCGACGCCATACTGCGGTTGGATATCGACCCCACTCGATCAACATCGGGGCGACGTCCACCGGCCGGCGGTGCCGGCCTCCCGGTCCGGGCGTCGTCGCCAGCGTCGCCGACGCGCCCCCGCCGGGGTCTCGTCCCCTCGGCATGAGGAGCGCAGCGTGACGCAGACCCACCGTTCTTCCGGACCCACCGTGGACCTCCGACCCCACACCGCAGGGACGGGAACGTCCACCTTCGTCAACGGGCACTTCCCCCGGCGACGGGCACTTATCGTCCTGCTCAGCGTGCTCGGCGGCTTCCTGCTGACCGTGGTCTGGTCGGCCGAGTTCGTGGACCAGACCATCGGCGACAACGTCGCCAACACGCTGCTGGGCCACGACGCCAAGGAGACGCCGATCCAGGGGATCGCGGCGGGCATCGTGTTCGCCTTCGTCTCCGGCATCGCCGGCACGTTCACCGCCTGCAACATCGCCGCCTTCGGCGCCATCGCCCCGCTGACCGGCACCACCGCCGGGAGCCGCCTCAGCCGGTTCGGCCAGCCGCTGAAGCCCCTGGGCTGGATGTCCGTCGGAATGATCGCGGTGTCGGCGACGTACGGTGCGATCGTCGGCCTCGTCGGCACCGCCATGCCGCAGTTTTCCACGGCCCCGACCACGCCCGGCGGCCTGTCGCCGCGCAGCATCCAGTCGATGGTCGTCTTCGGCCTGATCGGCCTGGTGATGGTCTACCTCGGCCTGGCCTCGCTCGGCATCGTCGCGGACCCGTTCGCCCGGCTCGCCCGCCGGTTCCCCAACGCGCCCATGGTCTTCATGGGCGCGCTGATCGCCGGCTTCCTGATCGGGCGGCCCTTCCCGCTGTTCCGGCAGATGTTCCGCGACGCCGCCGAGAGCGGCAACCCGTTGTACGGCGCGGCGGCGTTCACGCTCCAGTCCCTCGGCAACATCGTCATCATGGCGGTGCTGTTCCTGCTGCTGGCCTGGCTCGCCGGCTCCCGCCTGCAACGGTGGTTCGCCGAGCGGCCGAGCCGGCTGGCGGTGCTGACGGCGGTCGCGTTCATCGTCGCCGGCGCGTTCACGTTCCTCTACTGGGACGTCCGGCTGCTCGCCCGCCGCGAGATCATCCCCTGGTACCCGCTCGCCCCCTGGGCCTAGCGCAAGGAAGGGCCCCCTGTTAACGCATTCTGTTGTACAGGGGACCCTTCCTAACAAGCACGCACGGCGGCAGCGGCAGCGTCGGGCGCGGCGGCCGTCAGTGGAGCTGCCGCAGCGCCTTGACGCGCTGACGGCCGAGCACGGCGAGGTAGTCCCACGGCTCGTCGAGACAGGAGTCGACCTCGGCCGCCCCGATGATCTCGGCGAGCCGGGCGGCGAGTTCGTCGGGGTCCGGCTGCACCTGCTCGCAGAGCTGGACGTGGACCGCCCGCAGCGCGCCGCCGATCTCGGCCGGTTCATCCTCGTACGTCTCCCAGGCGTCGTACAGGTAGCCGGAGAGCCCGTCCCACGCGCGGGCGGCCCGCTCGACCAGCAGCAGCGCCTCCTGGGTCGGCGGTCGTTGGGCAAGCACCTCGACCTCCTCGACGATCGCCCGGCCGGCCTTCTCCACGTCGTGCAGGTCCCAACGGTCACCGCTGGTCGCCTCGCGGGCCAGGTTGTCGATCGTGCGACGGATGTCGTCCAGCTCGGCGGCGGTGAGGGGCGCGAGCTGGCCGGCCTGCGCCCGCAACCTGCTCTCCAGCACGCGGTCCGTGGCCGCCCACTCGGCGACCAGCAACGCCAGCCGCCGGGCGGGGATGGTCCGCGCGAGTTCGGCCAGCCGAGCGACCCGGGGGTCGACCGCCAGGGCCGACGGTGGTGTGGCGGCCGAGGACCAGGCGAGACCTTCGTCCAGGGCAACGACGGTGAGGGCCACCGCGTGCGCGCACAGCCCCGCGCCATCCGGGCAGTCACACTCGGCGGTGAAGCCGTCCCCCGTGACGCCCACCCAGACCTCGTACGGCGGCTGCCCGGCCTCCCGGATCACGCCGGATGCTCCCCCGCCGGCCGGCACGAACTCCGCCGGTTGACCGCCCGCCCGCAGCCTGTCCGCCGCTGCGCAGGCCACGGAACCGGCCGCGTCCCGCAGGGCTTCGATGTCGATGCTCACCGCCATCCGGTCATCTAACCGGGTGTGGGTGATGCCGCCGGCATCAGGGCGGCGACCAACGGCGAGGGATCAGCCGCGTAGGCCGCGCCGCAGGCCGGCGACGAACGACGACCAGGCGTCCCGGTCGAAGAGGAGCGCTGGTCCGTCCGAGTCCTTGGAGTCCCGCACCGCCAACGCGCCAGAGAGTTCGGCCACCTCGACGCAGTTCGAATCGTTCGCACCGCTTCGGCTGCTCTTCCGCCAAAAGATCTGCGCCGGATCCAGGGGGGTCATCGGTAGCCTCCCAGAGGTTGGACTCAGTCCGGGACCTCGGCAGCAATCCGCGCAAGGAGGTCCGCAGACTGGTCAGGGTCGAGCGCCTTGGCCCGAAGGTGGTCGAACATGAGTCTATAGCGGGCTACCTGTCGGTCCTCTTCCAGCAGCAGAGCGCTGGTGTCGTTGCTGACATAGACCACCGCCGGGTCGAGCACCGGATCGGCGTAACCCAGCAGGGTGAAGGCTCCACCCATCGCTGCGTGTGCTCCGGCGGCGAACGGCAGGACCTGTATCTCGACCGTGGGCATCTCGCACGCCTCGACCAGGCGCGCGAGCTGAGCACGCATCACCCTCGGGCCACCGACCACCCTCCGGACCGCCGCCTCATCCAACACCGCCCACAACGACGGTGGCACGTCACGGAACAGCAGGGCTTTGCGGGCAAGTCGCGCCGCCACTACTCGATCCGTCTCGTCCTGGTCGGCGGTGCTGCGCCCTGCCTTGACGATCGCGCGGACGTACTCCTCCGTCTGCAACAGGCCGGGCACGTACAGGCTCTCGAACGCGCTGATCAACGTCGCCTCCGCCTCGAAGCCGACGTAGTCGTCCGGCAGCACGTCGCCGTACGCGCTCCACCAGCCCTTCTGGCGCGACTGCCGCAGCAGCGCGGTCAGCGACTCCCGTTCCTCCTCGGAGGCGTCGTAGAGGTCGAGCAACGGCGGCAGGTCCTTGGGCATCACCCGGGAGTGCCCGAGTTCGAAGCGGATGATCTTGGTGCGATGCCAGCCCAGCAGCTTGGCCACATCCTCGGCGGTGTGCCCGGTGCGGTCCCGCAGGCGACGCAGCTCGCGTCGCAGACGACGGGCCCTGATCGTCGGACTCGGCACGTGCGCCATCGCCAACACCACCTCCACTCTGGGTAACCGATTCTCACCCAAGAGCAACCACGGATCAAGCATCCGACACAAGAAAATGCAACGTTGCGTTTTTCGTCCCCATCAGTCAGTCTCTTGCTACTCACCCGCTACGGAGAGGCACACGACAGTGACTGACAATGAAGCGTCGCAGTGGGGGTCCGAGTCCGACTTTCATCGTGACCTGGCCGCCATGCTCGACGGGGCCGACGTGTCCGAGCGGGTCCGTGCCGCCGTCGCGCACGCGCTGACGAAGCCGGACGCCCTCTCGTCGTACGTGAATTCCCTGGTCAGCCGCTACACGACGGACCGCGAGCGGGCCTCGGGGCGCAACCGGCCGCCCGCCGGGGCGTACGAGATGCACCGCCGGTGGACGCTGCACCTGTCCTACCCGGCGCCCGACCTGCGGGAGGCCCGCGACCAGGCCGTCGTCTACACGGAGGGCCTGACGATCCTGCGCCCCGAGTTGCCCGCGAGCGCCGCGCTGCTGTCCCGGGCCGACGCCTGGAACCACGTCGAGCCGGTGTTCTGCGGCCGGATCGGCCCCGACGGCGAGGTCTGCCTGGACGTCACCGGCCATCCGGGCTTTCACAGCGCGGCCGGCATCGGCGGGCTGTGCTGGGGCGACGGCGACTAGCAGCCATCGTTGAAGCGCCGTCAGAGGGTCAGCTTCCAGCCCTCGATCAGGCCCTCGTAGCCGGCCACGTTCTCGACCCGCAGCTTCCAGGTGCCACGGGTCGGCTTCCCCGACAGGTCGGCGATGTAGGCCTCGCGGGCGTTCGCCTTGTACGACCCCACGAGGCTCTCCTTGAGCAGCACCACCTGTCCGCCCGGCGCGACGAGGGAGATCTGGAGGTCGCGGCCGTACTGGTGCGCGATGCTGACCTCGACGTAGCTGGTGGTCGACGGGGCCCGGCCGCAGTCGGGCACGCTGATCGGCGACTCGACCGTGCCGAAGGCCGGTATCCGCACGTCGGCGGTGGCGACCCCGCCGCACGCGGGGGCCGGCAGGTCCGCGCCCGCCAGGTTGATCTTCCACGAGTCGAGGAACCCGGTGCCCTGGGCCAGGTTGTCGCTGACGTACAGGTTCCAGGTGCCGTTCGCCGGCTCGGCCGACAGGTCGTAGGTGAACGTGTAGTCGATGCGGTCGCTGTCCCCGCCGGTGTGGTCCATGAGGAAGTACCAGGTGCCGCGGGGCGAGATCAGCCGCACGTCGAGCTCACCGATCACGGAGTGGTCGATGTGCACCTCCACTGTGCTGTTGCGGGCGGCGTTGCCGGGGCAGCCGGTGACGGTGATCGGGGCGTAGAGGTTCTGGGAGTCGGTGATCGCCCGATCGGTGCCGTCGGAGCGGACGCAGGCGGCCGGGTCGTCGATGCGCAACTGGATGGCCACCGCGCGGATCGCGGCGGTCCCGGTGCCGATCACCGTGACGGAGTACGTGCCGGCCAGCGCCGTCGACGCGGTGCTGATCGTGAGCGTGGTGCTGCCGTTCGAGGAGATGCCGGCGGGCTGGAACGTGGCCGTGACGCCCGCCGGCAGGCCCCGGGCCGCCAACGCGACCGGCTGGGACGCGCCCCTGGTGACGCTGCCGGCGATCGTGGTGGTGGCCGTGCCACCAGCGGTGACGGTCACGCTGGCCGGGGTGGCGGTCAGGGTGAAGTCGTCGACCGGGGTGGTGGGGTCGACGTGCAGCAGCCGGTTCGGCGTGCCGACGCCCGCGTCGGTCACCACCCCGATGGTGGCGTCGGCCAGGAGCGCCTGGGTCACCTGGGCCGGGGTGTACGTCGGGTGTTCGGCCAGGATCAGCGCGGCGGCCCCGGCGACGTGCGGGCTGGCCATCGACGTCCCGGAGGCCGTGCGGGTGGTGGCGGTGCCGCCGATGTAGGCCGAGGTGATGTCGACGCCCGGCGCGAACAGGTCCACGCAGGTGCCGATGTTGGAGAACGAGGCACGCGCGTCGTTGGGACCGGTGGCGGCCACCGTGATCGCCTCAGGCACGGAGGCCGGGGTGGTCGTGCAGGCGTCGGCGCCGTTCTCGTTGCCCGCGGCCACCGCGTAGGTGACGCCGTCGGCGATGGACCGCCGCACGGCCTCGACCATGGGCGCGTACGCCGCGCCGCCGAGGCTCATGTTGGCCACGGCCAGCTCGCCGGGGTCGTGGTCGCCGGTGACCCAGTCGACCCCGGCGATGACCTGCGAGGCCCAGGCGCCGCCGGTGCAGCTCAGCACGCGCACGGCGACCAGTTGCACGTGCTTGGCCACCCCGAAGGTGGACCCGCCGAGCGTGCCGGCCACGTGGGTGCCGTGGCCCTGGCAGTCGGTGGCATCGGCGTCGTTGTCCATGAAGTCCCAGCCGGACACCGCCCGCCCGGCGAACTCGCCGTGGGTGAGGTTGATGCCCGAGTCGATCACGTAGGCCCGCACGGCCGCCGTGGCGCGGGGGTAGGTGAACGAGTTGTCGAGCGGGAGCGCGCGCTGGTCGATCCGGTCGAGGCCCCAGGACGCGGTCGGGGTCTGCACGTCGGACGCGGACACCGTGCGGTTCTGCGTCACCGAGGCCACGGCCGGGTCGGCGGCGAGCCGGCGCGCGCCCCGCTCGGACAGCCGGGCCTCGAAGCCACGCAGGGCGTGCCGGTAGACCAGCCCGACGTGGCCGCCCTGCCGGGAGACGAGGCGGCGGGCGGTGGCGGGCACGGCGTCGGCCGAGACAGCGGCGTCCCGCAGCACGACGACGTAGGAGCCGGCCACGGCGTCTGGGCCGCCGGCGGCGATCTCGCCCTCGGCCGGGGCGGCGATCGCCGGGGCGGTCGCGGCGAGGGCCAGCACGGTCGCTGCGGCCACGGTGCCGAGCAGGGAGGTCCTGCGGCGTCCTGCCGGTGTCATGGTTGCCTCCCCAGACGACGTGCGCGACGCGGCCCCGGCCCGTCACGCGCCGGGCGCGCACGCGGACGGCCGTACCGCCGACATCATGGACACACGGACACCCTCGACGCCATAGATTGACGTCAATTATTTGCGCCGGACGCTAACTGCCGTCGGCGGCGGGCGGGGCCCCGGGGTTGAGGGCGGCCGTGATCGCCTCGGCGGTGCGCCGGCCGACGCCGGGCACCTCGGTGATCTCCTCGGTCGAGGCCGCCGCGAGCCGCTTGAGCGAGCCGAAGTGGCGCAGCAGGGCCTTGCGCCGCACCTCGCCGAGGCCGGGCACCGAGTCGAGCGCCGACTCCGTCATCCGCTTGGAGCGGCGCTGCCGGTGGAAGGTGATGGCGAACCGGTGCGCCTCGTCGCGCACCCGTTGCAGCAGGTAGAGCCCCTCGGAGGTGCGCGGCAGGATGACCGGGAACTCGTCGTCGGGCAGCCACACCTCCTCCAGCCGCTTGGCCAGCCCGCACAGCGCCACGTCGTCGACGCCCAGCTCCGCGAGCGCCTGGGCCGCCGCCGCGACCTGCGGCGCACCGCCGTCGACCACGACCAACTGCGGGGGGTACGCGAACCGGCGCGGCCGGCCCGTCGTCGGGTCGATGCCCGGCCGGTCGGGGTCGGCGGCGGTCTCCTCCCCCAGCTCCCCGGTCTCGGCGCGGGCCTCCAGGTAGCGGGCGAAGCGGCGGCGCAGCACCTCCGACATGGCGGACAGGTCGTCGGTGGCCCCCCGGACGATGAACCGGCGGTATTCGCTCTTGCGGGGCAGGCCGTCCTCGAAGACGACCATGCTGGCCACCACGTCGGTGCCCTGGATCTGGGAGACGTCGAAGCACTCGATGCGCAGCGGCGAGGTGCGCATGCCCAGCGCGTCGCTGATCTCGTCGAGGGCCTTGCCCCGGGTGGTCAGGTCGCTCCCGCGCTTGAGCTTGTGCCGGGCCAGGGCGTCGGACGCGTTACGCTCCACCGTCTCCAGCAGGGACCGCTTGTCGCCGCGCTGCGGCACCCGCAGCGACACCCGGCTGCCCCGGCGGCCGGTCAGCCAGTCGGCGAGCGCGTCGGCGTCGGCGGGCAGGGCGGGCACCAGCAGCTCGCGGGGCACGTCGGCCTCGCCCTGCTCGCCGCCGTAGACCTGGGTGCAGAAGTGGTGCACCAGGTCGCCGGCGCTCAGGTCCTCGGTCTTCTCCACCACCCAGCCGCGCTGGCCGCGCACCCGGCCGTCGCGGACGTGGAAGACCTGGACGGCGGCCTCCAGGGGGTCGTCGGCGAACGCGACCACGTCGGCGTCGGTGCCGTCGCCGAGCACCACGGTCTGCTTCTCCATGGCCCGGCGCAGCGCCGCGACGTCGTCGCGCAGCCGGGCGGCCTTTTCGAACTCCAGCGCCTCGCTGGCCTCGGTCATCTCGCGTTCGAGCTTGCGGACCATGGTGTCGGTGCGCCCGGCCATGAACTCGCAGAAGCCGTCGACGATCCCCCGGTGCTCCTCGGCCGTGACGCTGCCGACGCAGGGTGCGGAGCACTTGCCGATGTAGCCCAGCAGGCAGGGGCGGCCGACCTGCCCGGCCCGCTTGAACACGCCGGCCGAGCAGGTCCGCGCCGGGAAGACCCGCAGCAGCAGGTCGAGCGTCTCGCGGATCGCCCAGGCGTGCGAGTAGGGCCCGAAGTAGCGCACGCCCTTGCGTTTGGCCCCGCGCATCACCTGGAGCCGGGGGAACTCCTCGTCGAGGGTGACGGCGAGGTACGGGTACGACTTGTCGTCGCGGTAGCGGACGTTGAACCGGGGGTCGTACTGCTTGATCCAGGTGTATTCGAGCTGGAGGGCCTCGACCTCGGTGCCCACGGTGACCCAGTCGACCGACTCGGCCGTGGTGACCATCTGCTGGGTGCGCTGGTGCAGCCCCCACAGGTCGGCGAAGTAGGAGTTGAGCCTGCTGCGCAGGCTCTTCGCCTTGCCGACGTAGATCACCCGGCCGGTGCCGTCGCGGAACCGGTAGACCCCCGGGGCCTCGGGGATGGTGCCGGGCGCGGGGCGGTAGGTCGACGGGTCAGCCACGCTCCGAAGACTAGCCGCCCGCCCCGACACTCCAGAGCACGCCGAGCTGGTCCACCTCGCTGCCGCTGCGGCCGAAGAACCCGGCGAGCCGGCCGCCGGGCGGGGCGGTGAAGGTCACCGCGTCGGCGGTCGGGGTGCCCCCGGCCAGGGTACGGCCGAGGTTGGTGGTAAGCCGGACGGAGAAGATCCGGGTCCGGCCGTCCTTCCTGCCCTGGGTGAGGGTGACCCGGTCGACGTACTCGCCGTCGGCCAGGGTCAGCGTGGCCGGGGTGCCGCCCGTGCCGCCGTGGGTGGGGCTCGCGCCGTCGGCGAGGCGTACGCCGATCTGGTCGAGGCGGGAGCCGGCGCGCAGCGAGACGGCGGTGACCCGCGGGCCGACGGCGTCGAGGTCGGTGAACGGGGCACCGTGCGGGCCGCCCCAGGTGTCGCTGGCGCGCAGCCCGTCGGCGAGGGTCCAGGAGAACCAGGCGGCGTGCGGGTAGTGGTCGGACAGCGGCGCGCCGGCCGGGTCGAGGAACGCGGCGTGCTCGTTGTGGTAGCGGACGAGGTCGAGGTCGATCAGCCGGTTGCCCCGGTAGAGGATCTTGTCGACGACCTCGCAGGCGTTGGTGACGTTGGCCGGGTCGCAGGTCAGCGCCGGGCTGCCGGCGGCCGGGGGCACCCCGCCGCGCTCCTGCTGCACCCACACGTCGGCGAGCCCGTTGGCCGCCACGAGGTCGCGGATGTTGTCGCCGGCGCGGGTGTAGCGGACGTTGAGGTCGCCGGCCACGATCACGGCGTTGCCGGCGGAGTTCGCCTGCACGTACGCGGAGAGCTGGTCGATGTTGGACCGGCGGGCGGCGAGGTCGGGCTCGTCGCTGCCGGCGTTGGTGTGCACGTCGTAGAAGTCGACGTAGACGCCCTCGGCGAGCCGGATCCGGGACCGGCTGAAGCCCTTCGGGGTGAGGCAGTCGGTGCCGTGGCAGTCGTCCCAGCGCACCCGGACGAAGTCCGACACCGGGAAGTTCGACATCGTGTTGAGGCCGTCGCCGAAGGGCACGCCCCCGCTGGTGGCGGTGCGGTACGGGTGCCGGTCGGTGGCGTACAGGTCGGCGTGGTAGTTGAAGTCCTCCTGGACGTGCACGATGTCGTAGGCGTTGACCCGCTCGCCGATGGGGCGGGTGTTGGTCGCCGGGCTGCCGCCCGACAGCGGCTCGGGCAGGCCGGCGACGTTGTAGGTGAGCACGGAGAAGCCGCCCGAGGCGGCGGTGGTGGGGACGGGCGCGACCCCGGCGGGGGCGGCGAGGGCGGGCGCGGCCGGGGGCAGCAGGGCGGCCAGCAGCGCCGCGGACGCGAGCAGGCGGGTGGGTCTCATCCGACGTCCCTTCCAGACGGTGGGGTCCGGTATGGCCGGCACCAGCCCGGGGCATCGAAGGTTATCCAAGGAACCCGGCCGGTTCAATACTCACGGGTAACCGGCGCGCGACATGCTGATTGACGTCTTCCAATCTCGCGGCGGGACGCCTACCATCCGGTAACTGAATGTTCTTCATGTAATGATCGTCACCCCCGTCATGATCCCCACCCCGCGGAGGATCACCATGCCCCGTCCCACCGCCCCGCGTCGCCTGCTGGCCGGCGCGACCGCCGCCGTCGGCGTCGCCGCCCTGCTCGTCGCCGCGCCCGCCCCGACCACGACGCCCGCGAGCGCCGCCGCGAAGGCACCCGTCCTCACCAGCGCCTTCGCCGCCAACGACTACTGCCTCGGCGAGTGCGGCGACATCGTCCCGCCCGGCCAGAACGGCAGCGCCACCCTCGTCGAGATCCTCGCCAACCAGACCCTCGGCACGCTGCCCCGGCACTCCGCCGACCAGCTCGGCAAGTACGCCGACCTCGTCTACGGCTACGCCGGGCTGCGCCCCGAGCAGATCGGCAACTTCTTCAACGACGCCTCCTTCGGGGTGCCGTCCGGGCAGGTCGAGCGGGACTACTCGCCCCGCGCCGACGTGCGGGTCGTGCGGGACCGGGCCACCGGCGTCCCGCACGTCACCGGCACCACCCGGGGCGGCACCATGTACGGGGCCGGCTACGTCGGCGCCGAGGACCGGCTGTTCACCATGGACCTGATGCGCCACGTCGGCCGGGGCACCCTCACCCCGTTCGCCGGCGGGGCCCCCAGCAACCGGGAGCTGGAGCAGAGCGTCTGGCGCAACTCGCCGTACACCGAGGCGGACCTGGCGGCGCAGGTCGAGGCGCTGCGCGCCAAGGGCCCGCGCGGCGAGCAGCTCTACGCCGACGTCCAGGAGTACGTCGCGGGCGTCAACGCCTACATCGGCGTGTGCATGGCCAACCGCAACTGCCCCGGCGAGTACGTCCTCACCGGGCACCTCGACGCGATCACCAACGAGGGCGGCCCGGAGCCGTTCACGATGACCGACCTCATCGCCATCGCCGGCGTCGTCGGCGGCCTGTTCGGCGGCGGTGGCGGCACCGAGATGCAGTCCGCGCTGGTCCGCATCGCCGCCCGCGCCAAGTACGGCCCGACCGAGGGCGACAAGGTGTGGGCGGGCTTCCGCAACCAGAACGACCCGGAGACGGTGCTGACCCTGCACGACGGGCAGAGCTTCCCCTACGGCTCCGCTTCCCCCGACGCGGCGAGCGTGGCGCTGCCGGACGCCGGCACGGCCAAGGTCGAGCCGATCTTCACCGACCCGACCGGCTCCGCCGCCAGCCGGGCCACCGGCAGCAGCGGCTCGGAGCTGGCCGCCGCGCTGTCCGGGCTGACCATCGACCCGGCCCACCGGGGCATGTCCAACGCGGCCGTGGTCTCCGCCGCCAACTCCGCGACCGGGCACCCGGTGGCGGTGTTCGGGCCGCAGACCGGCTACTTCTCCCCCCAGCTGCTGATGATCCAGGAGCTGCAGGGCCCCGGCATCAGCGCCCGGGGCGCGGCGTTCGCCGGCCTCAACCTCTACGTGCTGCTCGGCCGGGGCCAGGACTACGCCTGGAGCGCCACCTCGTCGATCCACGACATCACCGACACGTACGCGGTGCCGCTGTGCGCCACCGACGGCAGCACGCCGACGCTGGCCAGCGACCACTACCTCTTCCGGGGGCAGTGTGTTGCGATGGAGCAGCTCGCCCACACCAACAAGTGGAAGCCGACGGCCGCCGACACCACGCCCGCCGGCTCGTACAAGCTGGTGGCGTGGCGCACGAAGCTGGGCCTGGTCGCCTGGCGCGGCACCGTCGGCGGCAGGCCGCACGCGTTCACCCACCTCCGCTCCACCTACCGGCACGAGGCGGACTCGGCGATCGGCTTCCAGATGTTCAACGACCCGACGCAGATGGGCACCGCCGACGCCTTCCTCGCCTCGGCGGGCAACGTCGAGTACGCGTTCAACTGGTTCTACGTCAACTCCACCCAGTCGGCGTACTTCAACTCCGGGCTCAACCCGCTGCGGGCCGCCGGGTCCAACCCGAACCTGCCGATGAAGGCCGAGCCCGCGTACGAGTGGCAGGGCTTCCAGCCCGACACGAACACCGCCAGCTACGCGCCGCGCTCGGCCCACCCCAACTCCGTCGACCAGGACTACTACGTGAGCTGGAACAACAAGCAGGCCAAGGACTTCGGCGGGGCCGACGGCAACTTCAGCTTCGGCGCGGTGCACCGGGGCGACCTGCTCGACAAGCCGTTGAAGGCCGGCATCGCCGCCGGGAAGAAGTACGACCGGGCCACGCTGACCGAGCTGGTGGAGCGGGCCGGTGTGACCGACCTGCGCGGGGTCGAGGTGCTCGACGAGCTGATCCGGGTGCTGGAGAGCCAGCCCGTCGGCGACTCCGCCCTGGCCGCCGAGATCGCGAAGCTGAAGGCGTGGCGGCAGGCCGGCGCGCTGCGGGTGGAGACGGCCAAGGGCTCGAAGGTCTACCAGCACGCCGACGCGATCCGCACCTTCGACGCCTGGTGGCCGCTGCTGGTGCGGGGCATGTTCCGCGACCAGCTCGGCCCCGACCTCTACCAGGCGCTGATCAACGCCCTCCAGATCAACGAGTCCCCCTCCGGCCACCAGCAGGGCGACAAGTCGACCCTGCCCACGTCCGCCAACGAGGCCCAGGCGCACAAGGGCTCGTCGTTCCAGTACGGCTGGTGGGGGTACGTCGACAAGGACCTGCGGGCGGTCCTCGGCGACCCGGTCGCCGGCGGCCTCGGCCGCACCTACTGCGGCGGCGGCGCCCTCGCCGGCTGCCGGCAGATCCTGCTCGACACGCTGAAGGCCGCCGCCGCGACCCCGGCCACCACCACCTACCCGGGCGACTCCACCTGCGCAGCCGGCGACCAGTGGTGCGCCGACACGATCGTCCAGTCGCCGCTGGGCGGGATCAAGCACGCCCCGATCGCCTGGCAGAACCGGCCCACCTACCAGCAGGTGGTGTCGTTCCCGGCCCGGCGCGGCGACGACGTGTCGAACCTCGCCGCCGGGAGGGCGGTGACCGCGTCGAGCGCCCAGCTCGGCTACGCCGCCGGCAAGGCCGTCGACGGGGACCTGGGCACCCGGTGGGCCAGCTCCTGGGCCGACGACCAGACGCTGACCGTCGACCTGGGCTCGGCCCGGCCGGTGGGCCGCGTGGCGTTGGCCTGGGAGTCGGCGTACGCGAGGTCGTACCGGATCGAGGTCTCCGCCGACGGCACGGCCTGGCGCACGGCGTGGTCCACCACGGCCGGCGACGGCGGCACCGACGTGGTCGCGTTTCCGGCCGAGACCGCGCGGTACGTGCGGATG
Source organism: Micromonospora sp. NPDC002575 (assembly GCF_042889525.1). Classification (NCBI taxonomy): domain Bacteria; kingdom Bacillati; phylum Actinomycetota; class Actinomycetes; order Micromonosporales; family Micromonosporaceae; genus Micromonospora; species Micromonospora sp. NPDC002575. Next base: position 71,703 of record NZ_JBIARA010000010.1, read on the forward strand.
CGGGGCCTGACCCGGGGCACGACCTACGGGTTCTCGCTGTGGGAGATGTCGGTCTACGCCCGCTGACGGGCGACGGCGGCGGCCGGTCCGGGGTGACCCGGGCCGGCCGCCGCCGGTTCAGGCGAGGGTGATCTGGTCGCCGTCGACCTTGAGCTCCTTGGCGGCGAGGGGCGTCGTGGCGGGGCCCGACTTCACCGAGCCGTCGGTGATGGAGAACTTGCTCATGTGACAGGTGCAGTTGATGGTGCCGCCGTCGACGTTCGACACCGGGCAGCCCTGGTGGGTGCAGATCGGGTCGAAGCCCTTGAACGTGCCGGCCTCCGGCTGGGTGATCACCACGCCCTTCGCGGCCAGGATCAGGCCGCCGCCGACCGGGACGTCGGCGGTGCTGGCCAGCGCGCCGGAGTCGCCCGCGCCGCCGGTCGCCGCCGCGCCGCCGCTCGGGGCGGGGCCGCCGCCGGCGGAGTCGTCGGAGTCGTCGCCGCCGCACGCCGACAGGACGACCGCCGCGCCCAGCGCGCCGGCACCGGCGAGGAGGGCACGCCGCGTCTGCGTGGCCGGCCCGGTCTGCACCTGCTCGTCACTCATGTCTGGCCTCTCTGTCGACTGCCCGGTTCCGAGGGGGCCCCGGGCCTCGTTGGGGTCCACGGATCACTGTGCCTGAAGGTTCAACAAATCGACCACAGTGATCGTTTGGCGTGGGCGCGGAAGGGGCGCCCCCGGAGGACCCGGGACGCCCCTTCCGCGTGCGCGGTCGCCTCAGCGGGCCCCCGCCGCGACCTTGCGGGCCCGGGGGCGGGCCGGGACGCCGTTGGCCTTCGCGGCCCGCCCGGTGGCCGCCTTCGCGCCCCGGGCCTCCCCGTCGAGCCCGAGCACCGGGCGCAGGAACCGGCCGGTGTGGCTCTCGGGCACCTCGGCGACCTCTTCGGGGGTGCCGGTGGCCAGCACCGTGCCGCCCCGGTGGCCGCCCTCGGGCCCCATGTCGATCAGCCAGTCGGCCGTCTTGATCACGTCGAGGTTGTGCTCGATGGTGATCACCGTGTTGCCCTTGTCGACCAGCCCCTCCAGCACCATCAGCAGCTTGCGGATGTCCTCGAAGTGCAGGCCGGTGGTCGGCTCGTCGAGCACGTAGACCGTGCGGCCGGTGGAGCGCTTCTGTAGCTCGGAGGCGAGCTTGACCCGCTGCGCCTCGCCGCCGGAGAGCGTCGGCGCGGGCTGGCCCAGCCGGACGTAGCCCAGGCCGACGTCGACAAGCGTCTTCAGGTGCCGGTGGATGGCCGGGATCGCCGAGAAGAACTCCGCCGCCTCCTCGATCGGCATCTCCAGCACGTCGGAGACCGTCTTGCCCTTGTAGTGCACCTCCAGGGTCTCCCGGTTGTAGCGGGCCCCCTTGCACACCTCGCACGGCACGTACACGTCGGGCAGGAAGTTCATCTCGATCTTGATGGTGCCGTCGCCGGAGCACGCCTCGCACCGGCCGCCCTTGACGTTGAACGAGAACCGGCCCGGACCGTACCCCCGGACCTTGGCCTCGGTGGTCTCGGCGAACAGCTTGCGGACGTGGTCCCAGACCCCGGTGTACGTCGCCGGGTTGGACCGGGGGGTGCGGCCGATCGGCGACTGGTCGACGCCGACGACCTTGTCCACGTGCTCCAGGCCGCTGACCCGGGTGTGCCGGCCCGGCACGTGCCGGGCCCCGTTGATCTGGTTGGCCAGCACCGCGTGCAGGATGTCGTTGACCAGCGTCGACTTGCCCGAGCCGCTGACCCCGGTGACCGCGATGAGCTGGCCCAGCGGGAACGACACGGTCAGGTTGCGCAGGTTGTGCTCCCGCGCGCCGTGCACCACCAGCTCCCGGCCCGGGGTCTGCGGCCGGCGGCCCTTCGGCGTCGGGATCTCCCGCCGGCCCGACAGGTACGCCCCGGTCACCGACTCGGGGTTGGCCAGCAGGTCCGGCACCGACCCGGAGTGCACGATGCGCCCGCCGTGCTCGCCCGCGCCCGGCCCGATGTCGACGATCCAGTCGGCGGTGCGGATGGTGTCCTCGTCGTGCTCGACGACGATCAGGGTGTTGCCCAGCCCGCGCAGCCGCACCAGCGTCTCGATGAGCCGGTGGTTGTCGCGCTGGTGCAGGCCGATGGACGGCTCGTCGAGCACGTAGAGCACGCCGACCAGGCCGGAGCCGATCTGGGTGGCCAGCCGGATGCGCTGCGCCTCGCCGCCGGAGAGGGTGCCGGCCGGGCGGTCCAGGGAGAGGTAGTCCAGCCCGACGTCGAGCAGGAACCGCAGCCGGGCGTTGATCTCCTTGAGCACCCGCTCGGCGATCATCTTCTGCCGGTCGGTCAGCTCGATGCCGGCCAGCAGCTCGGCGCACTCGCCCACCGACAGGTTGCACACCTCGGCGATGCTCTTGCCGGCCAGGGTGACCGCGAGGACCTCGGGCTTGAGCCGCGCGCCGCCGCAGGCCGCGCAGGGCACGTCGCGCATGTAGCCCTCGTACTTCTCCCGCGACCACTCGCTCTCGGTGTCGGTGTGCCGCCGCTCGATCCACTGCACCACGCCCTCGAAGCCGGTGTAGTAGGAGCGCTCGCGGCCGAACTTGTTGCGGTAGCGCACGTGCACCTGGTCGCCGGAGCCGTGCAGGATCGTCTTCTGCGCCCGCGCCGGCAGGGCCCGCCACGGGGTGTCGACGTCGAAGTGCTCGGCCTCGCCCAGCGCCTCCAGCAGGCGCAGGAAGTATTCCAGGTTGTGCCCGGACGACCAGGGCTGGATCGCGCCCTCGCGCAGGGTGCGCTCCGGGTCGGGGACGACCAGCTCCGGGTCGACCTCCTTCTTCGTGCCCAGGCCGGTGCACTCGGGGCACGCGCCGTAGGGCGCGTTGAACGAGAAGACCCGGGGCTCCAGGTCCTCGATCGCGAGGGGGTGGTCGTTGGGGCAGGCCAGGTGCTCGGAGTAGCGGCGCTCGCGGTCGGGGTCGTCCTCGGCGAGGTCGACGAAGTCGAGCAGGACCAGGCCGCCGGAGAGGCCGAGCGCCGCCTCGACCGAGTCGGTCAGCCTCTGCTTGGCGCCCGGCTTGACGGTGAGCCGGTCGATCACCACCTCGATGGTGTGCTTCTCCTGCTTCTTGAGCTTCGGCGGCTCGGTCAGCGGGTGCACCACGCCGTCGACCCGGGCCCGCGCGTAGCCCTTGCCCTGGAGCTCGGCGAACAGGTCGACGTACTCGCCCTTGCGGCCACGCACCACCGGCGCGAGCACCATGAACCGGGTGCCCTCGGCCATCGCGAGGACCCGGTCGACGATCTGCTGCGGGCTCTGCCGGGAGATCCGCTCCCCGCAGACCGGGCAGTGCGGCTCGCCGACGCGGGCGTAGAGCAGGCGGAGGTAGTCGTAGACCTCGGTGATCGTGCCGACGGTCGAGCGCGGGTTGCGCGAGGTGGACTTCTGGTCGATGGAGACGGCGGGGCTGAGGCCCTCGATGAAGTCGACGTCCGGCTTGTCCATCTGGCCGAGGAACTGCCGGGCGTACGACGACAGCGACTCGACGTAGCGGCGCTGCCCCTCGGCGAAGATGGTGTCGAAGGCCAGGCTCGACTTGCCGGACCCGGAGAGCCCGGTGAAGACGATCAGGGCGTCCCGGGGCAGGTCGAGACTGACGTCACGCAGGTTGTGCTCGCGCGCGCCACGGATGATCAGTCGGTCGGCCACTGTCCGTGTACTCCCGGTGAAGAAGGCGAGGAGGATCTGGGCGCTCGGGGCGGCCGGGAGGCTTCCGGGACGGCCCCGAACGGTCGTGCGGGCGCAGAAGAAGCGCCTCGGCAACTCTAGCCCCGAGGTACGACAACTTTCCGCGCCCGCACATTCCCCCAGCTCAACCCGGTCATGCCGGGCCCCGTCACGGCCCCGGCCCGCCGCCTCGCCCCGGCACCGACGCCCCGGCGGCCGGCCGCCGCCGCGATCAGCTCCCCGCTACCTGGGCAACACCGACAGTCACGGTCGGGCCGTCCGGCGCCGCCCGCCGCGCCAGCCGCCCCGGCGCTCCGCGGCCAGCCGGGCCTCCCGACGCCGGCTCTCGAAGGCGACCTCCCGCTGCAACCGCCGCCAGCTGTCGTACCGCCGGACGGTCAGCTCGCCCGCGGCGAGGGCGTCGCGGACCGCGCAGCCCGGCTCGGCGTCGTGCGCGCAGTCGCCGTACCGGCAGCCCGCCGCCAGCGCGGCGATGTCGGCGAAGGACCGGTCCAGGCCCGCCACGCCGTCGAGCAGGCCGACCGCGCGTACCCCCGGGGTGTCCAGGACCGCGCCGCCGCCCGGCACCGGCACCAGCGCCCGCCAGGTGGTGGTGTGCCGGCCCTTGCCGTCGACCCGGCGGATCGCCTGGGTCGGCATCACCACCGCCCCGGCCAGGGCGTTGACCAGGCTCGACTTGCCGGCCCCGGACGGGCCGAGCAGGGCCAGGGTGCGGCCCGGCGCGACGTGCGGGCGCAGCGCGTCGAGGCCGTCGCCGCGCTCGGCGCTGACCGGCAGCACCGGCACCCCCGGGGCGACGCCGGCGAGCTGCCGGGCGATCGCCGCCGGGTCGGCGGCGAGGTCGGCCTTGGCGAGCACCACCAGCGGCGTCGCGCCGGACTCGTGCGCCAGGGACAGCAGCCGCTCGATGCGGGCGACGTCCGGCTCGGGGTGCACCGGCTCGACGACGGCCGCCGCGTCGAGGTTGGCGGCGAGCACCTGCCCGCTGGCGTCCTTGCCGGCGGTGCGGCGCACCAGCGCCGTGCGCCGGGGCAGCACGGACTCGACGGTGACCGGCCCGTCGGGCCAGGAGCGCAGCAGCACCCAGTCGCCGGCGCAGGGCAGCCGGGTCAGGTCGCGGGCCGCGTCGGCGAGCACCGCCGCGCCGAGGGTGGCCCGGACCGGCCCGTCCGCGCCGAGCACCGTGCACACCCCCCGGTCGACGCGGGCCACCCGGCCCGGCCGCCGGCCGGCGCGGGCGCGGGCGTGGGCGTGGGCGTGGGCCGCCCGTTCGGCGTCCCAGCCGAGGGCGGTCAGATCAATGGACATGCGCAACCCCTTCAGGGTCGGTGGATACGGTGGGGCGACACGCGTGCTACGACCGGCATGGGCACCACCTCCTCCGAGTCCCCGGTGTCGCGTTGCACCACCGACGGTAGGGGCCGGGCCGACGCGCCGAAAGCGATTTCCACGGCGACGCCGGGCCGGCGGGCCGCTAGGGTTCGGGGCGTGACCGCGGACCCGCTGCTGCTGACCGGTGACCTCGACGACGCCACGGCCCGGCTGCTGCGCACCGCCGCCGCCCTCGACGACGCGGACGTCGCCGCGCCGTCGCTGCTGCCCGGCTGGACCCGGGCGCACGTGCTGACCCACCTGGCCCGCAACGCCGACGGGTTCGTCAACCTGCTCACCTCCGCCCGCACCGGCGAGCAGATCCCGATGTACGCCAGCACCGCGGCCCGCGCCGCCGACATCGCCACCGGGGCGGCCCGCCCGCCCGCGGCCCTCCTGGACGACCTGCGCCGCTCGGCGGAGCGGTTCGCCGAGGCGGTCGCCGCGATGCCCGTGCAGGCGTGGGCGGCGACCGTGCAGACCCGGCGCGGCCCGTGGCCGGCGGCCATGCTGGTCTGGGGGCGGCTGCGGGAGGTCGAGGTGCACCACGTCGACCTGGCCGCCGGCTACGCGCCGGCCGACTGGCCGGAGGCGTTCGCCCAGCGGCTGCTGCACGAGGTGACCACCGGCCTCGCCGGCCGGGACGACGCGCCGGCGCTGGTGCTGCGCTTCGACGGCAGCAGCCACGAGGTGGCCGTCGGCGACCCCGACGGCGCGCCCACCGTCACCGGCCCCGCCCACGGGCTCGCCGCCTGGCTGATCGGCCGCGGCGACGCCGACACGCTCGCCGTCACCGCCGACGGTCCCCTGCCGACCCCACCGGAATGGATGTAAGGACGCATGACCTACAGCGGACACGTCAGCCCCGGCGGCGCGCCGGCCGTACGCGAGCTCGACGGGCTCACCATCACCAAGGTGTCGGTGGGGCCGATGGACAACAACGCCTACCTGCTGCGGTGCCACGACACCGGCGAGCAGTTGCTCATCGACGCGGCCAACGAGGCCCCCCGGCTGCTGGAGCTGGTCGGCGACGCCGGCCTGGCCACCGTGGTCACCACCCACCAGCACATGGACCACTGGGTGGCGCTGGAGGAGGTCGTCGCGAAGACCGGCGCGCGGGCGCTGGTGCACGCCGACGACGCCGCCGGCCTGCCGATCCCGGCGCAGCCGCTGGCCGACGGCGACACGGTGGCCGTCGGCGACCGCGAGCTGGAGGTCATCCACCTGCGGGGGCACACGCCGGGCTCGATCGCCCTGCTCTACCGCGACCCGGCGGGCGTCCCGCACCTGTTCACCGGCGACAGCCTCTTTCCCGGCGGGGTCGGCAACACCGACCGGGACCCGCAGCGGTTCGGTCAGCTCGTCGACGACGTCGAGCACCGGCTGTTCGACCGGCTGCCCGACGAGACCTGGTTCTACCCGGGGCACGGCCGGGACAGCACCCTCGGCGCGGAGCGCCCGTCGCTGCCGCAGTGGCGGGCCCGCGGCTGGTGACCGGCGTCGTCGCCCGCCGGGGGCTCAGGCCGCCGGGGCGGCGGGGACGGCGGCGCGCAGCCCGCGCCGGGTGACGAGCAGCACCACGCCGGCCAGCAGCAGGCCCACCGCCATGGTGACCAGCAGCGGCGGCACGTCCACCGGCAGCAGCCCGGCCAGCGAGCGGGACACCGTGCCGAGGGCCACGTAGAGGCCGGCCCAGAGCGCGGCCCCGAGGCTCGCGCAGGCCAGGAACCTGCGGTACGACATCCGCAGGCCGCCCGCCGCCAGCGGCAGCAGCGCGTTGAACACCGGCAGGAACGGCGCGACCAGCACCATCCGGCCGCCGCCCCGGCGCAGGACGGACTCGGCCGCCGCCCAGCGGGACTCCCCGATCCAGCCGCCGACGCGGCTGTGCCGCAGCCGGTCGCCGTAGCGGCGGCCGACGAGGAAGCTCAGCGACCAGCCGGCCACGCAGCCGGCGACCACGGCGGCGACGGTGCTCGCGGCGGTGGCCGGCCGCCCGACGCCGACCGCGGCGAGGACCGCGACGTCGCCGGGGACCAGCACCCCCACCAGCGGCACGGCGTCGAAGAGCATCACCACCCCGAGCACCCCCACCAACAGGATGGTGGGCAGCTCCCCGACCTGGTGCGTCCATTCCGCCATGGCCCGTACGCTACGGCCGGTCCGCCACGTCCGGCATCGGGTTTGATCCCCCAGCCGACCCTGATCCCTCCTCGGGGTCGGCCCCACCTGCCCGGGGCCGCAGCACCTCCACCCGACGCACCGGGGAGTCGACGGCCGGCTCGGTGGTGGGCACCCGGTAGCTGGCCACCGCGTCCAGCAGGTCCCGGGGCAGGTGGCCCCGGCCGGGGTCGCCCACCAGCACCCGGGCGCCCCGGGCCACGGCGCGGCGCAGGAACGGCAGCATCCGGCCGGCCAGCTCCCGGTCGTAGAAGACGTCCCCGGCGACGAGCAGGTCCGCGTCCGGCCCGTCGGAGTCGAGCAGGTCCTCGCCGGTGGCGGCGACGGCGACCCGGTTGGCGCGGGCGTTGACGGTGACCGCCGCGACGGCGTACGGGTCGATGTCGTTGGCGACGACCCGGGCCGCGCCGGCCAGCGCGGCGGCGATCGCGACGAGCCCCGAGCCGGCGGCCAGGTCGAGCACCCGGCGGCCGGCGGCCAGCTCGGGGTGGTCGAGCAGGTGGCGGGCCAGTGCCTGACCGCCGGCCCAGGCCGAGGCCCAGTACGGCGGGGGCAGGGCGTGGCCGGCGGCGGCCTCCATCCGGGCCCACCAGACGATGGCGTCCTCGGCGAGGTGCAGCCGCACCTCGGGCACGAAGGGGGTGGGGACGAGCCGCAGCCGGTCCAGGCCCTCGCCAGGCACGTCGATCTCCCGCTCCAGCACGGCCAGCGCGGTGGCTGCGGGACTCCTCATCGGGGCAAGCATGCCCCAGTGCGCGCCCCGCCGGGCGCGTTTTCCCGGGCCACGCCTTTGGCGCGGGCATTTTTCGAGGCACGCCCTGCGGCACTTCGCCCAGCAGATCCGGGTTTCGCCGGTTAGGGTCGGGGAGGTACAGGGCGATCATCGGCCGGCGGTCGGTGATCTCCCGCTTTGAACAGGGAGAGATGCATGGCTACCGGCACGGTCAAGTGGTTCAACTCGGAAAAGGGCTTCGGCTTCATCGAGCAGGACGGCGGAGGTCCGGACGTGTTCGTCCACTACTCGGCCATCGCGACGAGCGGCTACCGGGAACTCAACGAGGGGCAGAAGGTCGAGTTCGAGGTGACCCAGGGGCAGAAGGGCCCGCAGGCGGACAACGTCCGCCCGATGTAGTTCCGTGCCGGTGACGGCGGCCGGGTCGACGACCCTGGCCGCCGTCGCAGCGCACCCGCGCCCGCCGCGCCCGGCGTACCTCCGCCGCGCGGCGGGCGTTTCCGTTCCCGGGCCCGGTCCCCGGGCGGCCGTGCCGGCGGGTCAGCGCGGCGCGCGGTGCGGCGGCTCCGGGCGGGTGGCCCGGACGTGGTCGAGGTGCTCCCGCATGGTGGCCACCATGACCGTCAGGAAGCGGCGCACCACCTCCAGCTCGTCGTCGCTGAAGTCGGCCATCGCGGCGTCGGTGCGGCGTCCGAGCGGCTGGAAGAACTCCATGGCCAGCGCGGCCCCCGGGTCGGCGTAGCGCAGGAAGACCTTGCGGCGGTCGCCGGTGTCGCGGTCCCGGCGGACGTGCCCGGCGCGCTCCAGCCGGTCGATCAGGGCGGTCACCGAGCCGGAGGACAGGTTGAGCTTCTCCCCGAGCCGGCCCGGGGTGATCGGCGCGCCGGCGATTTCGGCGTCCATGACGGCGATGAGGGCGTGCAGGTCGGTGCCGTTGAGGCCGTGCAGGCCGGCGAAGGCGTGCCCGACGTGCTGCGCGTCGGACGAGTAGCGCCGCAGGTCGTTGGTGATGTCGGCGACGAGCTGCTCGCGGCGGGTTTCCCGCCGCCGGTACATGCCGTGCGGTGCCACGACGTCGCCTCCCCCTCCCCGTGCGTGCCGGTTGCAGCATAGTCGAGCAGTCGATAATCTCGCCTATCAAGATACTCGGCAGACGTGACATTCGGATCTGCCGAGCCCGCCGGCCGAGCGCGCCCACCCGGTGCCCCGCGTCCACCCGACAACCACGAGGGAACCCGATGTCCGTGTTCACCCGCGTCGCCCGCGGCCGGCTCGCCGCCTGGCTCACCGTGGCCGCCGCGATCGCCCTCGGCGCAGCCGTCTTCGGGCTCCCGAGGCCCGACAACCCCGCCTCCGTCTCGGCCACCGGGCTGTCCGTGCAGTGGCAGTCCACGCAGGTCGAACGGCTCCAGGACGAGCTGCCCTCCCGCGACGTGCAACCCGCGATCGTCGTCGTCAGCCGCGCCGACGGCGGCCCGCTCACCGAGCCGGACCGCGCGGCGATCACCGCCCGAACGGACGCGCTGGGCCGGTTCGCCGTCGGCGGCCGGGTCAGCCCGCCGCAGACCTCCCCCGACGGCGCCGTGGCGCTGCTGGCCGTACCGATGTCCACCGCCGACGGGCAGACGGCCGTCGCCGACGCGGTGGCCGACCTCCGCGCGGCCCTCGACGGCCTGCCCGCCGGCCTCACCGCGCAGGTCACCGGGGCCCCCGCGTTCACCGCCGACCTGACGCAGGTCTTCGAGGGCGCGGACGTCACGCTGCTCGCCGTCACCGCCGGCGTCGTCGCGCTGCTGCTGCTCGTCACCTACCGCAGCCCGTTCCTGTGGCTCGTGCCGCTCGTCGTCGTCGCCGCCACCGAGCAGCTCACGCTACGGGCCGCCGACACCATCGTCCCGGCCCTCGGCATCCACCTCCAGGAGGGCGCGGTCACCGGCATCGCCAGCGTCCTGGTCTTCGGCGCCGCCACCGACTACGCCCTGCTGCTCATCGCCCGCTACCGGGAGGAGCTGCGCCGCGAGGCCGACCGCTTCGCCGCGATGCGCGCCGCCCTGCGCCGCACCGCCGAACCCATCCTCGCCAGCGGCGGCACCGTCGTGCTCGGCGTGCTCACCCTGTTGCTGTCGGAACAGGAGAACAACCGGGCCCTCGCCGTGGCCTGCGCCACCGGCGTCGTGTTCGCCATGCTGTCGGCGCTGTTCGTCCTCCCCGCCGCGCTGGTGCTCTTCGGCCGGGGGCTGTTCTGGCCGTTCGTGCCCCGGGTCGGCGGCGTCGCGCGCGAGGGCCGGCTGTGGGGCCGGCTCGGCGGCGCCGTCGTCCGCCGCCCGCTGCCGGTCGCGGCGCTCGCGACGCTGCTGCTCGCCGGCCTCGCCCTCGGCGGGCTCGGCATCCGCACCGGCCTGTCCGAGACCGAGCAGTTCCGGGTGAAGCCCGAGGCCGTCGCCGGCGCGGAGACCCTCGCCCGCGCCTTCCCCGCCGGCACGACGCAGCCCGTCGCCGTCCTGACCACCCCGGCGGCGGCGCAGGCCGTGGCGGCGGCCGCCACCGCCGTCCCCGGGGTCGCCTCCGCCCGCCCCGGCGACGCCGGCGTCGCCGTCGCCCAGGTCGACGTGGTGCTCGGGGCCGAGCCGGGCAGCGCCGCCTCGGACCGCGCGATCGAGGCGCTGCGCGCCGCCGTCGCCGCGGTTCCCGGCTCCGCCCCGCCCGCCGTCGACGGCGTCGAACGGTTCGACGGCGCCGTCGTCGGCGGCACGGTCGCCGCCACCTACGACTCCAAGGAGGCCGACGGCAGGGACCTGCGGCTGATCCTGCCGATCATCCTGCTGCTCGTCGCCGCGGTGCTCGTGCTGCTGCTGCGCGGCCTGCTCGCCCCGGCCCTGCTCGTGCTCACCGTCGTCGCCTCGTTCTTCGCCAGCCTCGGCGCGGCGTGGCTGCTGTTCGACGTCGTCCTCGGGTTCCCGGCGCTCGACAGCGGCGTCCTGCTGCTCGCCTTCGTCTTCCTCGTGGCCCTCGGCGTCGACTACAACATCTTCCTCGTCACCCGGGCCCGCGAGGACGCCCGGCGCGCCGGCACCCGCGACGGCATGCTCTCGGCGCTGCGCGTCACCGGCGGCGTGATCACCAGCGCGGGGGTGCTGCTCGCGGCGGTCTTCGCCGTCCTCGGCGTGCTGCCGCTGATCCTGCTGACCCAGATCGGGGTCATCGTCTGCATCGGCGTGCTGCTCGACACGCTGCTGGTGCGCACGGTCCTCGTGCCGGCGCTGGTGTTCCTGCTCGGCGACCGCTTCTGGTGGCCCGGCCGGATTGCCCCGGCGCCCACCGGGGACGCGCCCGACGGCGACGCGCCCGACACCGGCGCGGGGCACGACGGGGCCGAGCCGGCGGCGGCCCGGAGCTGAGGACCGCGCGGGCGGCGGCGGGGACGGGACCACCACCGCCGCCCGCGCCCGGTTCCAGGCGGCGCGCCCGGCCGACGGACCCGGGCCCGGCCCCTCACCGCAGCGCCCCCGGCGCGGCCCGGCCGTCGGTCGGGCCGCCCGCGCCGACCGCGCGGTCCCGCGTCGCCCAGGCGACCATGAACAGCGCGGTCCAGGCCAGCCCGAGCAGCACCGAGGTGACCGTGCTGCTGGCGGTGCCCTGCCCGAGATAGAGCCGCGCGCCGCCGATCGTGGCCACCCCGGCGACGGCGGCCGTCCACGCGGCCACCGCCACCGGCCAGGGCGAGCCCCGCGACAGCAGCCACGCCAGGGTGCACAGGCTCGCCGCCATCACCGCGTTCTGGGTCGCGAACAGCACGCCCTCCTCACCCGAGGCGAGCCGGCCCGGCGCGACCACCTCGGCGACCACGGCGAGCACCACCAGCGGCAGGAACGCGCCGGCCGTGCCCACCACGTCGAGCGGCTCGGCCCGCGGCAGCGCCCCGCCGCGCCCCGGGCACGGACGCTGCCGCCACGCCCGGCCGGCGGCCACCACCGCCACCAGCGCGATCAGCACCGAGCCGCGCGACACCGAGACCACGGTCAGCGCGACCTCCGCCGCGCCGGGGGTACGCCGGTCGGCGAACCAGCCGGCGATCACGTCGTCGACCACCGCCAGCCCGCTCCACCGCATCGCCGCCCCGAGCAGCCAGGCGATGGCCGCGCCGGCCACGAACAGCAGCACCAGCCCCGCGGCCAGATTGATCAGCAGGGTCCAGCCGGGGCCGACGCGCATCGCCAGCAGGAAGAACAGCACCCCGTACCGGGCGGAGAGCCAGCGCAGCGGCGGCAGCGCCGCCGCCCGGGCCAGCAGCGCCCGCGCCGGATCCGGGTGCCGGCCCAGCCAGCGGCCCACCAGCACCACGGCGAGCACCCCGCCGAGCAACACCAGCACCGCGCCGGTGGCCCGGCCCAGCAGCCGGGACACCGTCTCGTACGACTCCCCGGCCAGGTTGCCCACCAGCACCGACCCGCCCACCCAGGTCACCACGCCGGCCAGGTTCCACGGCGCGAACCGGCGGTACGGCATGCCGGCCGCCCCCGCCAGGCGGGGCGCGAGGGTGCGGGCGAACGCCACCCAGCGGGCGGTGAGGACCCCCCGCCCGCCGAGCCGCTCCAGCAGCGCGTCGGCGCGCCGCCACCGGCGCGGGCCCACCCGCGCCCCGAACCCGGACGCGCGCAGCCGGGGACCGTACCGGCGGCCCGCGCGGAACGCCAACGTGTCCCCGGTCACGGCTGCGAGAATCATCACCAGCAGGGCGGGGCCGAGCCGCAACGCGCCGGTGTACGTGAGGAAGCCGACCAGCAGCAGCGTCGCCTCGCCCGGCACCAGCAGCCCGACGATCACCGCCGTCTCGCCGGCCACGATCGCCGCGGCGACCAGGTAGACCAGCAGGGGCGGCAGGCCCTGCACCGAGTTCAGCAGATCGTGCACGACGGCCCCCGGCTCACGCGGCCAGCATGACAGCCGGGCCACCGACACCGACAGCCGCACAGCCGCCGGATCCGGCCCGGGGGCCGGGGGGCGACCCCGACTCGCACCTGATCCGCGCAGGCGGGAGGATGGAGCCCATGCAGCTTCGCACCGACCTCCGCAACGTCGCCATCATCGCTCACGTCGACCACGGCAAGACCACCCTGGTCGACGCCATGTTGCGGCAGGCCGGCGCCTACGGCGCGCGCGGCGAGACGACCGAGCGGGTGATGGACTCGATGGACCTCGAAAGGGAAAAGGGCATCACCATCCTGGCCAAGAACACCGGCGTGCGCTACCTGCCGGCGGACGGGTCGGAGCCGGTCACCATCAACATCATCGACACCCCGGGCCACGCCGACTTCGGCGGCGAGGTCGAGCGCGGCCTCACCATGGTCGACGGCGTGGTGCTGCTGGTCGACGCCAGCGAGGGCCCGCTGCCACAGACCCGCTTCGTGCTGCGCAAGGCGCTGCGCGCCCGGATGCCGATCATCCTGGTGATCAACAAGGTGGACCGCCCCGACGCCCGGATCAAGGAGGTCGTGGACGACACCTACGAGCTCTTCCTCGACCTGGACGCCGACGAGGAGCAGATCGACTTCCCGATCGTCTACGCCTGCGCCCGCGATGGCATCGCCTCGCTCACCCAGCCCGCCGACGGCTCCGTCCCGCAGGACAGCACGAGCCTGGAGCCGCTGTTCCGGGCCCTGCTCGACACCATCCCGCCGCCCGCCTACGAGCAGGACGCCCCGCTGCAGGCCCACGTCACCAACCTCGACGCGTCGCCGTTCCTCGGCCGGCTGGCGCTGTGCCGGGTGCGGCAGGGCACCATCGCCAAGGGCCAGACCGTCGCCTGGTGCCGCACCGACGGCAGCACCCAGCGGGTCCGCATCTCCGAGCTGCTGATGACCGAGGGACTGGAGCGCAAGCCCGCCGACTCGGCCGGTCCCGGCGACATCATCGCTGTCGCCGGCATCCCCGAGATCATGATCGGCGAGACGCTGGCCGACGCCGAGCACCCGGTCCCGCTGCCGCTGATCACCGTCGACGAGCCGGCGATCTCGATGACCATCGGCACCAACACCTCGCCCCTGGTCGGCCGGGTCAAGGGCGCCAAGGTCACCGCGCGGATGGTCAAGGACCGCCTCGACAAGGAGCTGATCGGCAACGTGTCGCTGCGGGTGCTGCCCACCGAGCGCCCCGACGCCTGGGAGGTGCAGGGGCGTGGCGAGCTGGCCCTGGCGATCCTCGTCGAGCAGATGCGCCGCGAGTCCTACGAGCTGACCGTCGGCAAGCCGCAGGTCGTCACCCGGGAGATCGACGGCAGGACCTGCGAGCCGGTCGAGCGGCTGACCATCGACGCCCCCGACGAGTACCTGGGCGCGATCACCCAGCTCCTGGCCACCCGCAAGGGCCGGATGGAGCAGTTGGTCAACCACGGCACCGGCTGGATCCGGATGGAGTGGCTGGTCCCGGCGCGCGGCCTGATCGGCTTCCGCACCGAGTTCCTCACCGACACCCGCGGCACCGGCATCCTGCACCACGTCTTCGAGTCCTACGAGCCGTGGTTCGGCGAGCTGCGTACCCGCAACAACGGGTCGCTGGTAGCCGACCGGTCCGGTGCCGTCACCGCGTTCGCGATGATCAACCTCCAGGAGCGCGGCCAGCTCTTCGTCGAGCCCGGCACCGAGGTGTACGAGGGCATGATCGTCGGGGAGAACTCCCGCTCCGACGACATGGACGTCAACATCACCAAGGAGAAGAAGCTCACCAACATGCGGGCGTCGACCTCCGACGAGACCGAGAAGCTGATTCCGCCGCGCAAGCTGTCGCTGGAGCAGGCCCTGGAGTTCTGCCGCGAGGACGAGTGCGTCGAGGTCACCCCCGCCGCGGTCCGCATCCGCAAGGTCGTGCTCGACCAGACCCAGCGCGCCCGCGCCACGGCCCGCCGCAAGCACGCCGGCTGACCCCCGCCGATCCGGCCCCCGGCCGCCCGGGGGCCGGATCGGCTACCGTCACCCCCATGATCTGGGACGAGCTCGACGCCCGCCTGGACGCACTGCCGGGCACCATCTCGGCGTACGCGGGCCGGGTCGACGCCCCGGCGACCTGGATGCGGCACCCCGACGCCACCCACTACGCGGCCAGCACCATGAAGGTCGCCGTGCTGCTGGCCCTGCACCGGGCCGCCGAGGCCGGCACACTCGACCTCGACGCCCCCGTCGAGGTGCGCAACGAGTTCGACTCCGCCCTGCCCGACGCCCCCCGCTTCGCCTGCGCCCGGCACTACGACAACGACGAGGCCGTCTGGGAGCGGGAGGGCGGGCACGCGCCCCTGCGCTGGCTCGCCGAGCGGATGATCGTGCGCTCCAGCAACCTGGCCACCAACCTCTGCCTACGCCACGTCGGCCTGCCCGCCGTCGCCGACGCGTGGACGGCCGCCGGTGCCCGGCACAGCGTCACGGGGCGCGGCATCGAGGACTTCGCCGCCCGCGAGGCCGGCATCACCAACCTGGTCACCGCCGCCGACCTGGCCGCCCTGCTCGGCGGGCTGGCCGCCGGCGCGGCCCGCCCCGGCCCCCTCGCCTCCCCCGCCGGCTGCGCCGCCATGCTCGACGTCCTGTTCGCCCAGGAGTTCCGCGAGGACCTCGCCGCCGGCCTGCCCGACGGCGTCCGCATCGCCCACAAGAACGGCTGGGTGCGCGGCGTGCGCCACGGCGCCGCCGTGGTCCACCCGGCCGACGCCCCGCCGTACGTGCTCGTCGTCTGCACCACCGGCGACCCCGCCGGCGGCAGTGTGGCGGACGGGGACGCCTGCCGGCTCCTCGCCGACATCTCCGCCCGGGTCTGGGCGGCCCGCCACGACCTGCGCCCGGCCGCGACGGGCTGAGGGCCCCGGCTCGGCACCGGGCCGAGCCGGGTCGGGCCGGGCCGGGCCGGTGGCCAGGCACGGCGTCGGGCCGCTGGCCGGGCACCGCGTCGGCCGGTGACTCGGCGCAACACCGCGACACGCCGACACGACCTTCCCCGCGCCCTAATGAGTTCTGGGAGTTGGTCGGTGGGTGCGGCAGACTCCTGGTGGGTAGCCGCCGGCGGATGAGCACTTGCTGCGCCTGGACCCGGAGTCCTGAGCAAAGATCGTGCCGCTTCCGGTTGGTGAGGAGAGTTGATCGCTGATGGGATGTCGTGCCCGGCCGGAACGGACGTGAGCACTGCTTCATTAGGTCGCTGATGGTTCTCCTGCCGGCTACTGCACGCGTCTGGGTTCCTCTGGGGTGGGCGGGAGATGTGGTGTGTTGTTCGTGGGAGATGACTGGGCCGAGGATCACCATGACGTCGAGCTGATGGACGGTGCCGGGCGCCGGTTGGCCAAGGCCCGCCTGCCCGAGGGTGTCGTAGGCATCGCCCGGCTACACGCGATGATCGGCGTGCAGCTCGGCGACGCTGCCGACGTGGTGGGTGGCGGCGCCGGGCAGGTGATGATCGGCATCGAGACCGATCGGGGGCCGTGGGTGCAGGCGTTGATCGCCGCCGGTTACACGGTGTATGCGGTGAACCCGCTGCAGGCGGCCCGGTATCGGGAGCGTCTGGCGGTGTCGGGGGCCAAGAGTGACGCCGCGGATGCGCACATGCTGGCCGACATGGTGCGCACGGACTCGCATCAGCTGCGGCCGGTCGCGGGTGACAGCGCCGAGGCCGAAGCGGTCAAGGTGGTCACTCGGATGCACAAGACGTTGATCTGGGAACGCACCCGCGCCGGGCAGCGGCTGCGGCATGCGCTGCGCGAGTACTTTCCCGCCGCCCTCGAAGCGTTCGCCGACCTCGACGCCGCCGACACCCTGGAACTGCTCGGGAGGGCCCCGGACCCGGCCAGCGCCGCCCGGTTGAGTCTCGCGCAGATCAGCGCGGCGCTGAAACGGGCCCGCCGCCACGACATCGCCGCGAAGGCGACAGCGATCCAGGCGGTGCTACGCGCCGAGCACCTCGGCCAGCCGGCGGTCGTCACCGCCGCCTACGCCGTGTCGGTGCGTGCCCTGGTCGCGCTGCTAGGCACGCTCAACACGCAGGTCGACACGCTCCAAGGGCAGGTGCAGGCCCATTTTGGTCGGCACCCGGACTGAGATCATCCTGTCCCAACCCGGACTCGGTGTGATCCTCGGCGCCCGGGTGCTCGCCGAGTTCGGTGACGACCACGACCGCTACACCTCGGCCAAGGCCCGCAAGAACTACGCCGCGACCAGCCCGATCACCCGCGCATCCGGCAAGAAGAGAACCGTCACTGCCCGGTTCGTGCACAACGACCGGCTCATCGACGCCCTCATGACCCAGGCGTTCACCTCGCTCCGCGCCTCACCCGGTGCCCGCGCCTACTACGACCAGCACCGCGCCCGCGGCGCCAGCTACCGCGCCGCGTTACGCCAACTCGCCAACCGCCTCGTCGGCATCCTCCACGGCTGCCTCAAAACCGGCACCCTCTACGACGAAACGACCGCCTGGTCCCACCACCTCAACCAAGCCACCGCTTGACACTCCAGCACATGGGATGTCTTTGCTCTGCACCCACGGACGCATCAGTCACGCAGCGCATCGGACCGCCGCTTCCGTCCGCCGCATCCACGCCGGCCTTTCCCCAGCTCATTGACGTGCTGCGCGGATGGGTGCAGAGCAAAGGGGGCACGGGAGGTTCGTTCGGGCCGCAGGAATCTGACGCGGAGTCAGATTCCTCCGGCGATCGGTCACGCCTCCGCAGTCGTCACGGCAGGTGACCAGCGAACGGCGGGCCGGGCAACAGCGGCCGGGCCGGGCATCCGCGACGACGGGGCTCAGTCCAGCAGGTTGTCCCGCAGCGCCGCCAGGTGCGCCCCCGTCAGCCCCAGCCCGTCGCGCAGGTACGCGTCGAACGAGCCGTGCACCCGCCGGACCTCCGCGTACGCGGCGTCCAGGTACTCCTCCCGCACCTCCATCAGCGGCCGGATCGCCGCCTCCGCCAGCTCCGGCTGCCGGGCCCGCATCGCGGCCAGGACGACCTCCTTGAGGCTCTCCGTCTGCGCGTTGGTCCGCAGGTAGTCCGCCCGGATCGCCGCCTCGTCCACCCCGAGCGCGGTGAGCAGCACGACCGACAGCCAGCCGGTACGGTCCTTGCCGGCCGAGCAGTGGAACAGCAGCGGCAGGTTGCCCGCGTCGGCGGCCAGCCGGGCCGCCCCGCCGAAGCCGGCCCGGGCCGCCTCGCCGGTGACGAACCAGCGGTAGATCTCCGCCATCGCCGCCGGGCTGCCCTCCAGGGCCAGCGCCGTCTCCGCGCGCAGGTCGTGCCCGAGCAGCACCTCCGCCACGGCCGTGAAGACCGGGTGCGCCGGGTCGTACACCGGCAGGCGCACCACCCGCGGCTCGCCGGGCAACCGGTTCGGCGGGGCCGCCGCGATCTCCGAATCGTCGCGCAGGTCGACGACGCAGGCCGGCGCGATCTTGCCCAGCACCGGCAGATCCTCGTCGGTCAGCCGGCCCAGCGCCGGGGTCCGGATCAGCCGGCCGGCCCGCACCCGGCGGCCGTCGAGCCCCACCATGCCGCCGAGGTCGCGCGCGTTCGGCGCCCCCACCAGATCCCAGTCCCGCCCGCCCATTCGGCCTCCCCTGTCCTCGCCGGGTCACCTATAGGGTGCCGCACATGACGATCACCGCGGTACGCACCCACCGGCTTTCCGCGCCCCTGCACACCCCGTTCGTGACCGCGCTGCGCCGCACCACCACCACCGACACCCTGGTCGTGGAACTCGTCGACGCCGACGGGCGCTCCGGCTTCGGCGAGGCCCCGCAGGTGTGGCAGGTGACCGGGGCGTCGCTGGCCGGGGCCGAGGCGTGCGTGCGGGAGATGCTCGCGCCGGGGCTGGTCGGCCGGGACGCCGACGACCTCGTGGCCCGGTGCGTCGAGGTACGCCGGGCGGTGGCCGGCAACGAGGCCGCCAAGGCGGCGGTGGACACCGCCCTGCACGACCTGGCCGCGCGGCGGCTCGGCGTACCCCTGGTGCGGTTGCTCGGTGGCACGGCCCTGCGCGTCCCGACGGACGTCACCCTCGCCGCGGGCGACGCCACCGACCTGGCCGCCGCCGCCCGACAGCGGCGCGGCGAGGGATTCTCCGTGCTCAAGCTGAAGGTCGGCACCGACGCGGCGAGCGACCTGGAGCGGGTCCGGGCGGTCCGGGCGGCCGTCGGCCCCGACGTGCGCATCCGGCTCGACGCCAACCAGGGCTGGACCCCCCGCGAGGCGGTCCGGGTGATCCGCGGCATCGAGGACGCCGGCCTCGACGTCGAGCTGGTGGAGCAGCCGGTGTCCCGCTGGGACCTCGACGGGCTGGCCTGGGTCAGCGACCGGGTGGGCCTGCCGGTCCTCGCCGACGAGGCGGTGTTCGGCGTGCGCGACCTCGTCGAGGTGATCCGCCGCCGCGCCGCCGACATGGTCAACGTCAAGCTGGCCAAGTGCGGCGGCCTGCACGCCGCCCGCACGCTGCTGGACCTGGCCGCCGAGCACGGGGTCGGCACCATCGTCGGCTCGATGATGGAGAGTCAGGTCGGGCTCGGCGCCGCGGCCAGCCTGGTCGCCGCCCACGGGACCAGCGCCGTCTCCGACCTCGACGCCGCCTGGTGGCTGGCCTGGTCGCCGGTGCGGGGCGGCATCCGGTACGACGGGGCGACCGTCGTGCTGCCGGACGCGCCCGGCCTCGGCATCACCTCCGTCTCTGAAGCAAAGATTCAACCGGGCGGTTGATAGGTGGTGCTTTCTTTCATAGGGTCGCGGCAGGGACACCGCGAACTGGGGGTGGACGTGGAGCTGCAACCCGGCCGCGAGGCCGTCGTCCGGGTCGCGGTCGCGACGCTCTGGTCCTGCCCCGAGGCGATACGCCCCGTCGACCGCCCCGCCCTCGCCGCGCCCGCCGACGTCGCCGCCTGGATCTCCGGCATGGACGCCGACCAGCAGGTCGGCGAGTGCGTGCTGAGTCAGCTGCTGCTCGGCGAACGGGTGCTGGTCACCGCCCTGCGCCCGGACGGCTGGGCCCACGTCGTGGCCGTCGAGCAACCGGCGGCCCGGCTCGACCCGCGCGGCTACCCCGGCTGGCTCCCGACGGCCCAGCTCGCGCCGACGGCCCAGCTCGCCCCGACGACCCCGGTCGACCCGGCCGCCCCCTGGGTCGTCGACGCGACCGTCACCGCCCTGCACGCCGCCCCGGCCGGCGAGCCGGTCGTCACCGGGGTCGTCCTCGGCACCCGGCTGGCCCCGGCCGGCCCCCCGACGGACGGCTGGCGGCCGGTGGGCGTCCCCGGCCGTGACCGGCCGCTCTGGCTTCCCGAGGCGCACCTCGTGCCGCCGCCCACCGCGCCCCCGTCCCCGGCGGACGTGCTGACCGTCGCCGCCCGGCTGCGCGACGTGGCCTACGTGTGGGGCGGGGTGTCGGCGTACGGGATCGACTGCTCCGGCCTGGTGCACCTGGCCTGGCGGCGGTTCGGCGTGGTGCTGCCCCGCGACGCCGCCGACCAGGCGGGCGCGACCACCCCGCTGACCCTGGGCACCGAACGCGTCGGCGACCTCTACTTCTTCGCCCGGCCGGGCCGGCAGATCCACCACATCGGCTTCGTCAGCGCCGCCCCGGACGGCGACGCCGACCGGCGCATCCTGCACGCCTGCTACCGGCGTCGTCGGGTCCTGGAGGAGGCGATGCCGGCCGATCGCACGGCCACCCTGGTCGGCGCGCACCGGGTCTGAGCGGCCCGGCGCGGCGAAGGGGGCGCCCCCGGTGCCGGAAGCGCCCCCCTTCTGCCGAGGTCGGATCAGCCGCGCGCCGACGCCAGCTCGCGCCGCCGGTCCCGGGCCGACTTGATCAGGCTGGCCACGGTCGCCACCGAGAGGGTGCCGAGGATGACCGTCAGGGACAGCCAGATCGGGATGTGCGGGGCCCAGGCCACCGGGTCGCCGCCGTTGACGAACGGCAGGTGGTTGTCGGCCAGGGCCTCCAGCACCAGCTTGACGCCGATGAAGCCGAGCACCACCGCCAGGCCGTAGCTGAGGTAGATCAGCCGGTCCAGCAGCCCGCCGAGCAGGAAGTAGAGCTGGCGCAGGCCCATCAGCGCGAAGACGTTCGCGGTGAAGACCAGGTACGGCTCCTGGGTGATGCCGAAGATCGCCGGGATCGAGTCCAGCGCGAAGATCAGGTCGGTGGTGCCAATGGCGATCATGACGATCAGCATCGGGGTGAACAGTCGGCGGCCGGCCTCGTGCGTGGTCATCTTCGCGCCGTCGTAGTCCCTGGAGATCGGCAGGGCCTTGCGGCTCCACCGGATCAGCAGGTTCTCGCTGAACTCGTCCTCGTCCGGTTCGCCCTGCCGGGCCAGGTTGACCGCCGTGTAGATGAGGAACGCGCCGAAGATGTAGAAGACCCAGGAGAACTGGGAGATCAGGGCCGCGCCGGCGGCGATGAACCCGCCGCGCATGAGCAGCGCCAGCACGATGCCGATGAGCAGCACCTTCTGCTGGTACTGCCGGGGCACCCCGAAGCGGGCCATGATGATCACGAAGACGAAGAGGTTGTCCACCGAGAGGCTGTACTCGGTGAGCCAGCCGGTGTAGAACTCACCGGCCACCCCGGGGCCGGAGAAGACCCACAACCCGGCGCCGAAGAGCAGGGCCAGCCCGACGTAGAAGCTGACCCACAGGCTCGACTCACGGACGCTCGGCTCGTGTGGTCGTCGGCCGATGATCAGCAGGTCGATGACGAGAACCGCTGTCAGTGCGACGAGGGTCCCCGCCCACACCAATCCGGACACGTTCAATCCCATCCTCCGGCAGACACGCGGCGTCGGGCACACCGTACGCCCGCCGGGGCGGGTGGGTGTGGCGACGCGGACACTGGTGGCTGTCGGAGGTCTCTTCCGTCGCCGACCCGCGAGCGGGCCGACGACCTACGGAGCCGGGTCGCGCCGCCGGGGGCGGTCGACCGTGCTGACGACTCCGTCGCGGGGGAATACTCCCCTCCTTCGGGGCCCATTGTTCACCATCACGAGGCCGGAGCGCATCTCCGGCTTTTGCTCCGGGGCTCTCAGCGGGCTTTCAGTGACGGATCTCTCCGTTGCCGGCCTCTCCGCGCCTAGGGCATCCTAGGAGGCCATCCCGCAGCCGATGGCGAGGCTGGCCCTCCGCGCCGGTGGTGGACTATCCCACCCCGGCGGCCCCGGCTCAGCCGGCAACGTGCAAGGCTCTCGGCATGGTGCTTGAGGTTGCGCTCATCGACGTGACGCCCGGACACGAGGACGACTTCGCCGCCGCGTACGCGCGGGGGCACGAGATCCTGGCCGGCACGCCCGGCTGCCGCTCCGTCCGGATGACCCGGGGCGTCGAGTCGCCCACGCGGTTCGTGCTGCTGGTCGAGTGGGATTCCGTGGCCGCCCACGAGGAGAACTTCCGCCAGACCGAGCGGTTCCAGCAGTGGCGGGCGCTGATCGGCCCGCACTTCGCCGGCCCGCCGCTGGTCGAGCACTTCGTCGACGTCCCGGCCTGAAACGCCGGGGCCGTCAGTCCTGCGGCTGGCGCGGCCGGGGCAACGCCGCACCCTCCGGCCGGGCCCACGCCGGCGGCTGACCGCCGAGGTCGGCCGCCACCGGCAGCGTCGGGTCGTCGGCCAGCCGGGCCAGCAGCGCCGCCGTCTCCGCCGCCGGGAGCGCGGCGTCGAGCAGCCGGTCGATCACCGCGTCGTACCAGCCGAGATCCGCCGGGGAGACGAGCCGCACGTCGGTGGTCAGGGCTTCCAGCATCACCGTGCGCGGGTCGGCCGGGTCGGGGAACGAGTATCGGGTGAACGGGGTCAGCGGGTGCGCGCCCCCGGCCGTCACCCCGGGCGGAACCACCCGGATCGTCACGTTCGGCCTGCCCGCCAGGTGGACCAGGTGGCGCAACTGCTCGCGCCAGATGCCGTCGGGCACGCCGCCCGGATCGCAGGCCGCGAGCTCCAGCAGCGCCGTGTAGCGGGGTGGCTCCGGCCGGTGCAGCACCTCCTGCCGGACCAGCCGGGCCCGCACGTCGGCCTCCACGTCCACGTCGGGGTGCAGCAGCCGGGCGACCCCGAGCCGCAGCCGCGCGTACGCCGGGGTCTGCAACAGCCCCGGCACGACGGCCGGCTGGTATTCCACCACGGTGGCCGCCCCGGCCTCCAGCTCGGCGTAGGCGCGTTGCCGCTCACCCATCCCGCCGAGCGTCTTCCACCAGCCGCGGCCCGTCGCCGCGTCCCGCGCGATGACGATCAGCGCGTCTCGCTCGTCCGGCCCGACCCGGTAGACGTCCAGCAGGTCGAGCACGTCGGCGAGATCCGGCCGGCTCTGCCCCAGCTCGATGCGGGACAGCTTGGAGGTGGACGCCCAACCCAGCCGGTCACAGACCTGCTCCAGCGTCAGCTCCTCCCGCCTGCGCAGTTGGCGCAACTCGGCTCCGAGTCGCGCCCGTCGAATCACCGGACTCGTTGGCAACGGCATCCCCGCCTCCCCAGGACGGAGAGTACGCAGATCGATCACTCGCTGCAATACCTCGCTTGCTTACGGCGACGGCATCCGACGCCCCGGAAGGGGCCCGGCGGTCACTTCACGCCGGCCGCGTCCATCCCCCGCAACTCCTTCTTGAGGTCGGCGACCTCGTCGCGGATGCGGGCGGCCAGCTCGAACTGCAACTCCCGGGCGGCGGCCAGCATCTGGTCGTTGAGCTCCTGGATGAGCTGGGCCAGATCGGCCCGGGCCATCCCCTCCCGCGACGGACCGGCCGCGCCGGCCCGGCTGCGGCTGCGGGTCTCCTTGACCGGCGCCTTGCCCCGCGACAGCTGCCGCGCCGCGCCACCGACCCGGGAACTCTCGGTGTCCTCCGCCTCCCGGTAGATGTCGTCGAGGATGTCGTGGATCTTCTTGCGCAACGGCTCGGGGCTGATCCCGTGCGCCTCGTTGTGGGCCACCTGCTTGGCCCGGCGTCGGTTGGTCTCCTCGATCGCCTCCGCCATCGACGGGGTGATCTTGTCGGCGTACATATGCACCTGGCCGGACACGTTGCGGGCCGCCCGGCCGATGGTCTGGATCAGCGACCGGCCGCTGCGCAGGAAGCCCTCCTTGTCGGCGTCCAGGATCGCCACGAGGGACACCTCGGGCAGGTCCAGGCCCTCGCGAAGCAGGTTGATGCCCACCAGCACGTCGTACTCGCCCTTGCGCAGCTCGCGCAGCAGCTCCACCCGGCGCAGCGTGTCGACCTCGGAGTGCAGATACCGCACCCGGATGCCGTTCTCCAGCAGGTAGTCGGAGAGGTCCTCGGCCATCTTCTTGGTCAGCGTGGTGACCAGGACCCGCTCGTCGCGCTCGGTGCGCAGCTTGATCTCGTGCATCAGGTCGTCGATCTGCCCCTTGGTGGGCTTCACCACCACCTCGGGGTCGATCAGGCCGGTCGGGCGGATCACCTGCTCGACGAACTCGCCCTGGGACTGCTCCAGCTCCCAGGAGCCGGGGGTGGCGGAGAGGAAGACCATCTGGCCCACCCGCTCCAGGAACTCGTCGAAGCGCAGCGGCCGGTTGTCGGCGGCGCTGGGCAGGCGGAAGCCGTGGTCGATGAGCATCCGCTTGCGGGACGCGTCGCCCTCGTACATGCCGCCGATCTGCGGGATCGTCACGTGCGACTCGTCGATGACGGTGAGGAAGTCGTCGGGGAAGTAGTCGAGCAGGCAGTGCGGCGGGCTGCCGGGCAGCCGGCCGTCGATGTGCATCGAGTAGTTCTCGATGCCGGAGCAGAAGCCGACCTGCCGCATCATCTCCAGGTCGTAGGTGGTGCGCATCCGCAGCCGCTGGGCCTCCAGCAGCTTGCCCTGCCGTTCCAGCTCGGCGAGGCGCTCGGCCAGCTCCGCCTCGATGTCGCGGGTGGCCCGCTCCATCCGCTCCGGCCCGGCGGCGTAGTGGGTGGCCGGGAAGATCATCAGGCTGTTGACCTCGCGGACCACGTCGCCGGTGAGCGGGTTGAGGTAGTAGAGCTTCTCCACCTCGTCGCCGAACAGCTCGACCCGCACGGCGAGCTCCTCGTACGCCGGAATGATCTCCAGCGTGTCGCCGCGGACCCGGAACGTGCCCCGCTGGAACGCCATGTCGTTGCGGGTGTACTGGATGTCGACGAGGCGGCGCAGCAGCTGGTCGCGGTCGAGCTCCTGCCCGACGGCGACCCGGACGGCGCGGTCGAGGTATTCCTCCGGGGTGCCCAGGCCGTAGATCGCCGAGACGGTGGCCACCACCACCACGTCCCGGCGGGTCAGCAGCGACATGGTCGCCGAGTGCCGCAACCGCTCGACCTCCTCGTTGATCGAGGAGTCCTTCTCGATGTAGGTGTCGGTCTGCGGGATGTATGCCTCGGGCTGGTAGTAGTCGTAGTAGGAGACGAAGTATTCCACCGCGTTGTGCGGCAGCAGCTCGCCGAACTCCTTCGCCAGCTGCGCGCAGAGCGTCTTGTTGGGGGCCAGCACCAGGGTCGGCCGCTGCAACCGCTCGACGAGCCAGGCCGTGGTGGCGCTCTTGCCCGTGCCCGTCGCGCCGAGCAGCACGGTGTTGCGGTCGCCGCGCCGCACCCGGCGCTCCAGGTCGTCGATGGCGGCCGGCTGGTCGCCGGCCGGCTGGAACTCGCTGACGACCTGGAAACGGCCGTCGAGCCGGGGAATGTCGAGCGCCATGTTCCCACCGTACGCCCGGGGTCCGACAACGTGGGACGACTACCGTCGGTCCGTGATCGGCTTCGATATTCGCATTGTGTGGCGGATTTCACCGCGCTAGGGTATGGCCGTAGGCCGCTCGCGGCGGCCGTCCGGGCCGGCGGCCCGGCCTTCGACGGCCGGCACGCCCCCGGCACAGGGGTCGCAGCACCCGGGACATCACCGGCGTGCGCACCCGACGTGGTCGCGCACAGGCGCAGACCGGCCGCCGCGAGCGCCCCCAGCCGCCCCCAGCCGCCCCGGCCGCGCGTCACCTGCCCCGCCCGCCGCACGTTCATCCTCGCGTGGAGAACTCCCCCGGGCCGACACCCCGACCCGCCGGACCGATCCGGCCGACGCACCCGCCCGCCGAGGGCTCGACCCGGTCCGGGGCGACGCTCCCCTTCGCCGTCGCCCCCGTCCGGGTCCCGCGGGGCGACCGGGGGCCCGCGGCCCACCGCGCCCAGCCGGGCGGCCGACGCGGCGGGGGCCGGGGTGGGCACGGCAGCGGGCCCGGGCCTGCCGGGCGTCGCCGCACCGCCCTGGTCGTGCTGGGGGTGGTCGCCGCCGCCGCGGCGGCGGGCCTGGTCGTCGGGTTGCTGGCCTGGGTGCCGGCGGCACCGGAGCCGCCCCGGCCGCTGACGCGCGCGGAGGCGGAGCGCCTCGCCGCCGTGCGGGTCACCAACCACCGGGACGTGCGCTCCGGCGTGCACCTGACCGTCGGCGAGGCCGGCGCCCGCACCGACGTCGTGGGCTGGGTCGACTGGTCCCGACCGCTGGCCTACCTGGACGTGGGCGGGCCCGGGGCGGGCCCCGACCGGGGCCTCCTCCAGGCGGTCCCCGGGGTGCTGCTGACCCGGCCCGACCCGGCGGCGGCGCCCGTGCCGGCGTATCCGCCGCTGGTGCCGCCGGCCGACGGCTGGCGGGTGGCCGACCCGTCCGCCGCCCGGCACCTGCGTCCCGCGCTCGACCTGATCTTCGCGCTCGCCGCGCCCCGGCCCGAGCCGGCCGGGGACTTCCCGACCGACGACGCCCGGTGGCTGGCCACGGCCGAGGCCGGCGGGCTGCCGGTGGACGTGTTCCGGTCCCGCCTGCCCGGCGACGCCGCCAGCGGCGCGCCTCCGACCCCGCCGGGGCCGAGCGGCGGGGTGCGGCCCGGCGCGGGGGCGAGCCGGAGCACCCCGACCCACCGACCCGCCGCAACGGGCCAGGGCACGTCGGGGCCGGCCGGGTCCTGGCCCGCACCCGCGATCAGCCTGCCGGCCGCGGTCCGTCCGCCGGCCGGGCCGCTGCTCGACGGGGCCGCCCGCTGGTGGGTCGACCGGGACGCCCGGCTGCACCGGCTGGAGGGACGCCTGCGGGGCGGCGCGCCGGTGACGCTGGAGCTACAGCGGGCCAACCGGCCGGTGCTGTGGCCGGTGGCCGCGCTCGGTGGCCGCGCGGGGCTGCCCCGGGCGCTCACCGGCCCCGAGGAGGACCGGCTCGTCCGGGTCGCGGCCAAGATGCGGGCCCAGGGCGGCGCCGCCGCCACCCTCACCGCGCCCGTCGCCCCGGGCGGCGCCGCGCGCGGCACCGGCTGGCTCAGCTGGGCGGCGGAGGCGGCGTACCTGTCGGTCGGCGGCACCGGCGCGTGGCCCGGCCGGACGCTACGCCGCTACGACGCCGCCGGGCTCTGGTCGACGCCCGCCACCGGCGACCCGACCGCCCCGCCGCCGCTGCCACCGCCGCGCAGCGGGTACGCCTGGCGCCACCGCCCGCCCGGCGCGCACGACGCGGACGACATCGACCTGCTGCTGGTCGCCGCGCTGCGCGTCGACGCCGCGAAGCCGACGGCACGGTCGGCGACCCGGATCCGCGGGGACCGCCTCGCCGACCGGACCGTCGACGTGATCGAGGTGGACGCGGGGCGCGGCACGCTGCGGTACTGGATCGACCGGTCCGGGCTGCTGCGCCGGCTGGAGGCGCGCACCCGGATCGGCACGTACGCCCAGCTCGACCTGGCCCCGGGTCCGGTGCCGGCGCTGCCGCCCGTGGCTCAACCGACGGCGACGCCGCGCGCCCGGAACTGACACCTCCCGGGCCGCCCGGCTGCCCGGACCGGTCCACGGCCGGCGGCCGGCGACCGGCTCAGGGCCGCCAGCCGGTGCGCGCGGCCCACTCCTCGGCGCGGTGGTGCTCCTCGTCGAACCATGGGTCCCGCGCCGTGGCGTTGTGGGACCCCCCGTCCGGCGCGCTGGCCGCCAGGTCGCCCTTGAGCGTCAGGTACGCGGCCCGCTGGCCCGGATCGGCGCGCAGGTGGTCACGCATCAGCAGCGCGTACCGCCAGCCGGGCGAGCCCTCCACCCGCACGTGCAGGCGCACCGGGCGGCCCGGGTCGGCGCTGCCGTGCAGCCGCTTCTCCCACCGGCCGCTGCCCGCCGGGCGGGGGCTGTCCCACCACTGGCCGGGCGTGCGGGGGAACCCGGCCGCGGCGAGGCGCTCGGCGAGGACGCCGTCCGCCTCGGTCAGGCTCGGCACCGTCAGCTGGATGTCGATGACGTCCCGGGCGGCGAGGCCCGCGACGGCCGTCGACCCGACGTGGTCGATCCGCGGATCGGCCGGGGCGAGCGCGTGCCGGATCCGGGCGGCCAGCCGGGCGTACTGCTGGGGCCAGGTCGGGTCGGGGCCGGTCAGGTCGGTCGCGTCGGGTTCGGCGACCCGGCGGAGCCGGACGTTCGCCTCGTACGGCAGCAGCCGGTCGCGCCACAGCCGGTCCACCCCGGCGTGCAACTCGTCGAGGGTGCCGTCGTTGCGCAGGACCACGTCCGCGGCGGCGTCCCGGCGGGCGTCGTCGGCCTGCGCGGCGATCCGCCGCTCGGCCTCCGCCCGGCTCATCCCCCGGTCGCGCGCCAGCCGGGCCAGCCGAACGGCGACGTCCGTCTGCACCACGACCACCAGGTGGTACGTCGCAGCGAGCCCGACCTCGACCAGGAGCGGCACGTCGTTGACCACGACGGCGTCGGGGGCCGCCGCGGCGGCCAGCTCGGCGGTGCGCGCACGGACCCGGGGGTGGGTGATCCCCTCCAGCCGGCGGCGGGCCGCCTCGTCGGCGAAGACCAGCCCGCCCAGCACGGCCCGGTCCAGGGCACCGTCCGGGCCGACGACCCGGTCGCCGAAGGCCGCCACGATCTCCGTGAGCCCCTCGCTGCCCGGGGCGACCACCTCGCGGGCGATCCGGTCGGCGTCGATCACTGCCGCGCCGAGCGCGGCCAGCCGGGCCGCGACGGCGCTCTTGCCGGAGCCGATCCCGCCGGTCAGTCCCACCATCAGCACCGCAACAGTCAACCGGATCGGCACCGGCACCGCCAGCCCGCCCGCTGCCGCGATTGGCGTCAGCCCGGTCGGCGTCAGCGCTCGATCGGGGAAAGAGTGGCCTCGGGCCCGCGGCTAGGCCACCCGATCCACGATCGAGCACGATCTTGCCGACCGGCCGACCAGAGGGCCGGCCGACCAGAGGGCCGGGCGGACGGGTGCAGGCGGAGAGCAGGAGAGGGGCGGGCGGGAACGACGACGGGCCCTGCCCCCGGCGGCCCGGTGGAACCGGATCGCGGGGACAGGGCCCGTCATCGTCATCGGCGGCTCCTGGCCGGATGCGTCGTCGGACGCACCCGGCAGGGAGTCGTCACGGGGTCACTTGCCGCCGGCGAGCTTCTCCCGCAGCGCGGCGAGCGCCTCGTCGGTGGCCAGGGTGCCGGCCGGCTCCTCGGCCTGCCGGCTCGGGGCCGTGCTGGTCGAGGTGGTGGTGCCGCCGGTCGACACGGCCGGAGCCGGGTTGGCAGCGGCCTCGGCGTCGGCGGCCCGGGAGGTCTGCACCTGCTTGGTGTGGGCCTCCCAACGCTGACGGGCCTCGGCGTACTGGTTCTCCCAGGTCTCGCGCTGCTTGTCGTACCCCTCGAGCCACTCGCCCGTCTCCGGGTCGAAGCCCTCCGGGTAGATGTAGTTGCCCTCGGCGTCGTACGTCGCGGCCATGCCGTAGAGGGTCGGGTCGAAGTGCTCCTCGCCCTCGACGAAGCCCTCGTTGGCCTGCTTGAGCGACAGCGAGATCCGGCGGCGCTCCAGGTCGATGTCGATGACCTTGACCATGACCTCGGAGCCGACCTGGACGACCTGCTCCGGGATCTCCACGTGGCGCTCGGCCAGCTCGGAGATGTGGACCAGGCCCTCGATGCCGTCGTCCACCCGGACGAAGGCGCCGAACGGCACCAGCTTGGTGACCTTACCCGGCACGATCTGCTGGATCGCGTGGGTGCGGGCGAACTGCCGCCACGGGTCCTCCTGGGTCGCCTTCAGCGACAGCGAGACCCGCTCGCGGTCCAGGTCGACGTCCAGGACCTCGACCTCGACCTCCTGGCCGACCTCGACGACCTCGGACGGGTGGTCGATGTGCTTCCAGGACAGCTCGGAGACGTGCACCAGCCCGTCCACGCCGCCCAGGTCGACGAACGCGCCGAAGTTGACGATCGAGGACACGACGCCCTTGCGGACCTGGCCCTTCTGCAGCTTGTTGAGGAACTCGGTGCGCACCTCGGACTGCGTCTGCTCCAGCCATGCCCGGCGGGACAGGACCACGTTGTTGCGGTTCTTGTCCAGCTCGATGATCTTGGCCTCGAGCTCGCGGCCGACGTACGGCTGAAGGTCACGCACCCGCCGCATCTCGACCAGGGACGCGGGCAGGAAGCCGCGCAGCCCGATGTCGAGGATGAGACCACCCTTGACCACCTCGATGACCGAGCCGCGGACGACGCCGTCCTCGTCCTTGATCTTCTCGATCGTGCCCCAGGCCCGCTCGTACTGCGCCCGCTTCTTGGAGAGGATCAGACGCCCCTCCTTGTCCTCCTTCTGGAGGACCAGGGCCTCGATGTGGTCACCGACCGAGACGACCTCGGCGGGGTCCACGTCGTGCTTGATCGACAACTCCCGAGAGGGGATGACACCCTCGGTCTTGTAGCCGATGTCGAGCAGGACCTCGTCCCGATCGACCTTGACGACGGTGCCTTCGACAATGTCGCCGTCGTTGAAGTACTTGATGGTCTCGTCGATCGCGGCGAGGAAAGCCTCCTCGGAACCGAGATCGTCGTGGGTGACCCGGGTGGCGCTCGAGGGGGCCTCGATGCTGCTCGTCATGTGGGCGGTTGCTCCGGTCGGATGGGTTGTCACAGCAGGCTGGTGTCGCGGTGACCTGTTCGCGCCAGCGGATCCGTCGCCGGGCACACAGAAGATCACTAGTGAGGTCCTGATGTGGCTCCGTCTGGAACTCCGCGACCGCGCGCCTTCTCCCTGCCGAGGCACGCGACCCGCGAGCGCATCGTCTAGCCTACCGTGCGCATTACCACAGCGTGCAAGCCCCGGGAGAAGTGATCCAGCCCGCTTTCGCGACGGACTGCGCCTTTCGTACCCGAAACGGCGGTTTACGGGCGGGGGACTCCGGCCACCGCGCCGCCCCCGGGCCGCCGGCCGGCGTCGCCACCGCGTCGCGCCCGGGCCGCCGGCCGGCGTCGCCACTAGACTGCCGCGATGACCGACGACCTGGCCGACCTTGCGGCGGACGCCGAGCCGGACGCCGAGCCGGGGGTGCTCCGACGCCCGGTGACCGACGCCGACGCCCGGCGGGCCAGCCGCGGCTGGTGGGACTCCGACGCCGACGACTACCAGGCCGAGCACGGCGCGTTCCTCGGCGACGTGGACTTCGTCTGGTGCCCCGAGGGGCTGCGCGAGGCCGACGCCCGGCTGCTCGGCGAGCTCGCCGGACGCCGGGTCCTGGAGGTGGGCGCGGGGGCCGCCGCCGCCTCCCGGTGGCTGGCCACCCAGGGGGCCCGTCCGGTCGCCCTGGACCTCTCCGCCGGCATGTTGCGGCACGCGGCGGACGCCGCCGGGCGCAGCGGCGTACGGGTCCCGCTGGTGCAGGCCGACGCGCTGGCGTTGCCCTTCGCCGACGCGGCGTTCGACACCGCGTGCACGGCGTTCGGGGCGATCCCGTTCGTGGCCGACTCGGCGGCGGTGATGCGCGAGGTGTCCCGGGTGCTGCGCCCCGGGGGCCGCTGGGTGTTCTCGGTGACCCACCCGATGCGGTGGATCTTCCTCGACGACCCGGGGCAGGGCGGGCTCACGGCGGTGCACTCGTACTTCGACCGCTCCCCGTACGTGGAGCAGGACCGCGCGGGCACGGCGACGTACGTGGAGCAGCACCGCACCCTCGGCGACCGGATCCGGGAGCTGGTCGGCGCCGGGTTCCGGCTCGTGGACCTCGTGGAGCCGGAGTGGCCCGAGGGGCACGAGGGGATCTGGGGCCAGTGGAGCCCGCTGCGCGGCCGGCTCTTCCCCGGCACGGCCATCTTCGTCGCCGAGAAGCCGGCGGGCTGAACCCGGGACCACCGACGCACCGGGCCGCGGACCGGCCGGCGGATCGCACCGTCGGTGCGACGTCCCGGCCGGCGGACGGGGTTACGCTGACCGGGTGAGCGCCGAGCCGATCCCGACACCACCTGGCCCCTGGTGCCCGGACCCGATCCGGCAACAGCGTGCCGACTACACGCTGGAAGACCTGCCCCACCTGCCGGACGACGCCCCCCGCGTCGAACTCGTCGACGGAGTCCTCCGAGTGACACCCTCCCCCACTCTGGGCCATCAAGACATCGCCAGCCTGCTCTGGCTGTGGTTGCGCGCGCACGCGCCCGAGCACCTGCGCCCCACGCAGGCCGTCGGGGTCGCGCTCGACGCGAAGAACACCCGGCAGCCGGACGTGCTGCTGCGCCGCGCCGACGTGCGCGCCGACCGGTCCCTGCTCGAGCCCGAGGACGTGGTCCTCGCCGTGGAGGTGGTGTCCCCCGGCACCCGGCGGATCGACCGGTTCGCCAAGCCCGCCGAGTACGCCGCCGCCGGCATCCCGTTCTACTGGCGGATCGAGCAGGACCCGGTGCACGTGTACGCGTACCGGCTCAGCGACCGGCTCAGCCTCGGCGGCGAGCGGCAGTACGAGCTGGTCGCCGACAGCGCGGAGCTGATCGCGCTGACCGAGCCGTTCGAGATCAAGCTGCCGGTCTCCGAGCTGACCGGCTGACCGGCCCCGTTTCACCGCACCCGCCCCGGGTAGCCAGGCCGCATGGCCGAGCAGAGGGAATTCCGCGCGGGTGACCACGTCTCCTGGGCCAGCCACAGCGGGCGGGCGCACGGCGTCGTCCGGGAGAAGCTCACCGAGCGCACCCACGTGCGGGGCCGCGCCGTGAACGCGTCCCCCGAGCAGCCGCAGTACCGCATCCGCAACGACGACTCGGGGCGGGACGTCGCCCACCGGCCGGAGGTGCTGCGCCGTGAGCGGGACTGAGGGCGACCGGCGCGGGGAGACGTACCGGGAGTTCACCGAGGCGGTCAACATGCGGCCCGGGGAGCTGTCGGCGTGGCTGGAGACCGACGAGTCGAAGCACGTCGGCTGGCGGAAGAAGGGCACCGCCGGCGGCGAGTCGGTGGGGCACTCGTCCGGCCGGCGGATCGTCGACCTGCTGCGCCGCAAGCGCGCCGAGCTGACGGAGGCCGACTACCGGCACATGCGCAAGGTCGTCGGCTACGTGCACCGGCACCTGGCGCAGCGCCCCTCGGGCGACGTGCGGGACACGAAGTGGCGCTGGTCGCTGATGAACTGGGGCCACGACCCGCTCCGGTGAGCGGGCCTCACCCCCGGCCGCCACGACCCGCCCGCAGGTGCGGACCAGCGCCCGATGCCGCGACCCACCCCGGCATCCGGCCGCACCCGTCGCCCGACGCCGGTCAGTGGTCGGCGCTGTTCCAGTCCCGGCCCTCGCCGACGGAGACCTCCAGCGGCACCGACAGCGGGTACGCCCCGCCCATCTGGCCGCGTACCAGCGCCTCCAGGGCGTCGCGCTCGCCGGGGGCGACCTCGAAGACCAGCTCGTCGTGCACCTGGAGCAGCATCCGCGAGCGCAGCCCGGCCTCGCGCAGCCCGGCGTCGACGCGCAGCATGGCGACCTTGATGATGTCGGCCGCCGAGCCCTGGATGGGGGCGTTGAGCGCCATCCGCTCGGCCATGTCCCGCCGCTGCCGGTTGTCGCTGACCAGGTCGGGCAGGTAGCGGCGGCGGCCGAGGATGGTGGAGGTGTAGCCGTCGTGCCGGGCCCGGGCCACCACCTCCTGGAGGTAGTCGCGGACCCCGCCGAACCCGGCGAAGTAGTCGTCCATCAGCCCGCGCGCCTCCTCGGCGGTGATGCCGAGCTGCTGGGACAGGCCGAACGCGCTCAGCCCGTACGCCAGGCCGTAGTTCATCGCCTTGATCTTGCGGCGCTGGTCGGCGGTGACCTCGGCGACCGGCACCCCGAACACCGACGAGGCGGTGGCGGCGTGGAAGTCGTGGCCGGAGTTGAACGCCTCGATCAGCTTGGCGTCCGACGACAGGTGCGCCATGATCCGCATCTCGATCTGGCTGTAGTCGGCGGTGAGCAGGCAGTCGAAGCCCTCCCCCACGACGAAGGCGCGGCGGATCCGCCGCCCCTCCTCGGTGCGGATCGGGATGTTCTGGAGGTTGGGGTCGGTGGAGGAGAGCCGGCCGGTGGCCGCCACGGTCTGCTTGAACGTGGTGTGGATGCGGCCGTCGTCGGAGACCGACTTGAGCAGGCCGTCGACGGTCGTCTTCAGCTTCGCCACGTCCCGGTGGCGCAGCAGGTGCTCGAGCACGGGCAGCGGGTTCTGCGCGTAGAGCCACTGGAGGGCGTCGGCGTCGGTGGTGTAGCCGGTCTTGATCTTCTTGGTCTTGGGCAGCCCCAGCTCGCCGAAGAGCAGCTCCTGGAGCTGCTTGGGCGAGCCCAGGTTGAACTCCCGCCCGACGGCGGCGTACGCGCCCTGCGCCGCGGACTTCACCTCGCCCGCGAAGTGGGCCTCCAGCTCGTGCAGGTAGTCCAGGTCGGCGGCGATGCCGACCCGCTGCATCGCGGCGAGCACGTCCGACAGCGGCAGCTCCACCTCCGCCATCAGCCGGGCGGACTGCTCGCCGTCGCGGGACAGCTCGGCGTCGATCGCGTCGGCCAGGTCGAGGGTGGCCCGGGCCTGGAGCATCAGGTTCTGCTCGGCCTCGCCCTCGTCGCCGAGGCCCTCGAAGGTGAGCTGCCCCGTCTCGGGGGCGTCGACCCGCAGCTCGCGGTGCAGGTAGCGCAGCGCCAGGTCCGTCAGGTCGTAGGAGCGCTGGTCGGGGCGGGCCAGGTAGGCGGCCAGCTCGGTGTCCCGGGCGACGCCGGCCAGCGTCCAGCCCCGGGCGGCGAACGCCAGCCGGGCGTGCTTGCTGTCGTGCAGCACCTTCGGCCGGGCCGGGTCGGCCAGCCAGGCGGCCAGGGCCCGCTCGTCGGCCTCGGCCAGCGCCGCCGGGTCGAGCCACGCCGCCGGGCCGGTGGACAGCGCGAGGGCCAGGGCGTCGAGCTGCGGCTCGTAGCGCTCACGGGGGGCCGTCGGCTTGGCCGGGGTCTTCACCGCCACGCCGACCTGGGTGCCCGCGTGGGCGTGCGCGTCCAGCCAGGCGACCACCGCCCCGGGCTCGGTGAGCCGCTCGGCGGCCAGGTCGAACCCGGCCTCGGCCTCCGGCTCGACGGCCTCCAGGTACTGGTAGAGGCGGTCGCGCAGGATGCGGAACTCCAGGGTGTCGAAGACCTGGTGCACGGCCTCGCGGTCCCAGCCGGTCCAGCGGGCGTCCTCGGGACGGATCGGCAGCTCCAGGTCGGAGACCAGGCAGTTGATCTCGTAGTTGCGGATCACGTCGGCGAGCCGCTCGCGCAGGCTGTCGCCGGCCTTGCCCTTGATCTCGTCGGCGCGGGCCACCACGCCGTCGAGGCCGCCGTACAGGTTGATCCACTTGGCGGCGGTCTTCGGGCCGACGCCCGGCACGCCGGGCAGGTTGTCGCTGGTCTCGCCGACCAGCGCCGCCAGGTCGCGGTAGCGCTGCGGGCCCACGCCATATTTCGCCTCGATGGCGGCGGCGTCCATCCGGGCCAGGTCGGAGACGCCCTTGCGGGGGTAAAGCACGGTGATGTGGTCGTCGACGAGCTGGAAGGCATCCCGGTCGCCGCTGGAGATCAGCACCGACATGCCCTGGTCGCGGGCCTGGCAGGCGAGGGTGGCGATGACGTCGTCGGCCTCGTAGCCCTCCTTCTCCACCACCGGGACGCGCAGCGCCGCGAGGACCTCCTTGACGAGGCTGACCTGGCCCTTGAAGTCGGCCGGGGTCTCGCTGCGGCCCGCCTTGTACTCCGCGTACTTCTCCGTGCGGAAGGACTGCCGGGAGACGTCGAAGGCCACGACGATGTGGGTGGGCTGCTCGTCGCGCAGCACGTTGATCAGCATCGAGGTGAAGCCGTAGACGGCGTTTGTCGGCTGCCCGGTCGTGGTGGAGAAGTTCTCCACCGGCAGGGCGAAGAACGCCCGGTATGCCATGGAGTGTCCGTCGACGAGGAGCAGGCGCGGCGTCGTAGCTGTCACGGCAGCGACTCTAGCCCGTACGGCCGACAACCCCGCCGTGCGGCACGGCCGGCAGCCCCGGCACGGCCGCGAACGCCGGCGGCCGGCCGCCCGCGAGGGGACGACCGGCCGCCGGCGGCGCGCGTCAGGCCACGCCGAGGTACGCCTCCTTGACCGCCGGGTCGTGCAGCAGCTCCTGGCCGGTGCCCTCCTTGACGAT
This sequence comes from Micromonospora sp. NPDC002575, assembly GCF_042889525.1. Taxonomy (NCBI): domain Bacteria; kingdom Bacillati; phylum Actinomycetota; class Actinomycetes; order Micromonosporales; family Micromonosporaceae; genus Micromonospora; species Micromonospora sp. NPDC002575. Next base: position 108,130 of record NZ_JBIARA010000010.1, read on the forward strand.
CCGGCCGGTCTCCAGCACGTAGCCCCGGTGGGCCCGGGAAAGCGCCTGCTGGGCGTTCTGCTCCACCAGCAGGATCGTGGTGCCCTGCTCGTTGATCCGGGTGATGATCTCGAAGATCTGCTGGATCAGCTTCGGCGCCAGTCCCATCGACGGCTCGTCGAGCAGCAGCAGCCGGGGCCGGGCCATCAGCGCCCGCCCCACGGCGAGCATCTGCTGCTCGCCGCCGGAGAGGGTGCCGCCGGCCTGCTTGCGCCGCTCGGCCAGCCGGGGGAACAGGTCCAGCACCATGGCCATGTCCTTGGCGATCTCCGCCCGGTCCCGGCGGGTGTACGCCCCCATCTCCAGGTTCTCCAGCACCGTCATGCCCGGAAACACGCCCCGGCCCTCCGGCGCCTGCCCGATGCCCCGGGTCACCCGCAGGTCGGCCCGCATCCGGGTGACGTCGGTGCCGTCGAAGACGATCGAGCCCCGGGCCACCGGGCGCAGCCCGGAGATCGCCCGCATCGTGGTGGTCTTGCCCGCGCCGTTGGCGCCGATGAGCGCGACCACCTCGCCCTCGTTGACCACCAGGCTGATCCCGTGCAGGGCCTGGATGCGCCCGTAGAGCAGGGTCAGGTCCTTGATCTCAAGCAGCATCGGTCGGCACCCCCAGGTACGCGGCGATCACCTTCGGGTCGTCCCGGACCTCGGCCGGCAGCCCCTCGGCGATCTTCTTGCCGAACTCCAGCACGACGATCCGGTCGGTCACGCCCATCACCAGCCGCATGTCGTGCTCGATCAGCAGCACGGTCGTGCCCTTGTCCCGGATCTCGCGGATCAGGCCGAGCAACTCCTCCTTCTCCGCCGGGGTGAAGCCGGCGGCCGGCTCGTCCAGGCAGAGCAGGGCGGGGTCGGTGGCCAGCGCCCGGGCGATCTCCAGGCGGCGCTGCTCGCCGTACGACAGGTTGCGGGCCAGGTCGTTCGCGCGCCGCTCGATGCCGACGAACCGCAGCAGCTCGCGCGCCTTCTCCCGGCCCTCCCGCTCCTCCCGGAAGTGCCGCGGCAGCCGCAGCATGGCCGAGATGACGCTGGTCTTGTGGTGGACGTCCGCGCCCACCATCACGTTCTCCAGCGCCGTCATCTCGGGGAAGAGCCGGATGTTCTGGAACGTCCGGGCGATGCCGGCCTTGGTGATCCACGACCGCCGCTTGCCGTTGGTGCGCTGCCCCTTGAACCGGATCTCGCCCTCGGTGGGCCGGTAGACGCCCGTCATCGCGTTGAAGCAGGTCGTCTTGCCGGCGCCGTTCGGGCCGATCAGGCCGAGGATCTCCCCCTTGTAGAGGGTGAAGTTGACCTTGTCGAGGGCGACCACGCCACCAAAGCGCAGCGTGACGTCGTCGACCTCCAGCAGCGCCTCCCGGCCCGCGGCGTCCGGACCCGCCGGTGCTGCCGCCGTCGGCGCGCCCGAGCCGGGCTCCGGCGGCACACCGACCGTGCTGCGGCCGTCGGCGGTGATGTCGCGGTCGCTGCTCGCGTCGCGTTCGCTCTTCATCTGCGGATCACTCACTGGGCACCTTCTCCTGCGGAACCGCCTCCTGCCGCCGGTCGGCGAACTCCGCCGCCCGCCGCCGGTTGGGCACGATGCCCTGCGGGCGGAAGATCATCATGACGATGATGACCACACCGAACACGAGGATGCGGTATTCGGCCGCGTCGAACTCCACCCCGACCAGGTCGCCGACGCCGCGCAGCCACTCCGGCAGGTACCAGGTGATCGCGCCGCCGACGATCGCGCCCTTGATGTTGCCCGCGCCACCCAGGATGACCGCCGCGAGCACCAGGATGGAACTCTCCAGCACGAACTGGTCCGAGTTGATGAACGTCTGCTTGCCGGCGAAGACCGCGCCGGTGAGGCCGGCCACCGCCGCCCCGATCGCGAACGCCCACAGCTTGTACTTGAACGTCGGCACGCCCATGACCTCGGCGGCGTCCTCGTCCTCGCGGGTGGCCACCCAGGCCCGGCCGACCCGGCTGTTGGCCAGGTTCCGCACCAGCACGATCACCAGCAGGATCAGCGTCAACAGCAGCCAGTAGTAGGGCCGGGCGTCGACCACCCCGAACAGCGGCTTGCCGTCCGAGCCGGTGCCCGGCGGGTGCGGGATCGCCGGGATGCCCCGCTGCCCCTGGAGCACGCCCTCGTTGCGGGCGGCGTAGAGCCGGATCATCTCGGCGAAGCCGAGGGTCACGATGGCCAGGTAGTCGCCGCGCAGGCGCAGCGTCGGGCCGCCGAGGATCACGCCGGAGACCATCGCGACCATGACCGCGATCGGCACCGCCGCCAGCCACGGCCAGTTCGTCCCCAGCCGGCTCTCCGGCGAGGTCAGCAACGCCACGGTGTACGCGCCGAGCGCGTAGAAGCCGAAGTAGCCCAGGTCGAGCAGGCCGGCGAAGCCGACCACCACGTTGAGCCCGACGGCCAGCAACACGAACACGGCGGTGTCGAACAGCACGCCCGCGAAGTCCGAGCGGGTGGTGTAGAAGGCGAAGTACTCGCTGCCGATCGGGAAGCCGAGGTACTCGTAGAACCACCGGTTCGGCAGGATGTAGAGCAGGACGATCAGCGCCGCGATCGCGGCCCAGCGGACCTGCTTCGGCATCGCCGCCCAGCGGCCCTTGAGGGCCGGGGCGCGGCCCTTGTCCACGGTGGCGGTCATGCGCGCGCCCTCCCGAGAGATTCGCCGAGCAGGCCGGTGGGCCGGAACATCAGCAGCACGATCAGCAGCACGAAGCCGGTGAAGTCCTTCCAGTCTCCACCGAACAGGCCGGCGGCGTAGTTCTCCGCCACCCCGAGCAGCAGGCCGCCGAGCAGCGCGCCCCGCAGGTTGCCGATGCCACCGAGCACCGCCGCCGCGAACGCCTTCAGCCCGATCAGGAAGCCCACGTTGAACTTCGTGTAGCCGTAGCGGACGTTCCACAGCAGCGCCGCGACGCCGGCCATCAGGCCGCCGAGCACGAACACCAGCAGGATCACCCGGTTCTTGTTCACGCCCATCAGGGCGGCCGTGTCCGCGTCCTGCGCCACGGCCCGGATGCCGCGGCCCAGCCGGCTGCGGTTCACGAACTGGTCCAGGCCGACCATCATCACCAGCGTGACGCCGAGGATGAGCAGCTGGATGTTGGTGACGGCCGCGCCGAACACGGTGAAGGCCGTCTCCGAGGGGATCAGCACGGGCATGCCGAACGGCGCCCGGGAGGTGCCGATGCCGAAGGACTCGGCCAGCACGAACGACGCGCCGATCGCGGTGATGAGGAACGCCAGCGGCGGCGCGTTGCGGCGGCGCAGCGGCCGGTAGGCGACCAGTTCCACGGTCACCGCGGTCGCCGCCGAGGCGACCGCCGCCACGACCAGGCCCGCCACCAGCGCGAGGATCAGCGGGCCGATGGCCGGCGAGGGGGAGTTCTGGTCGTAGCCGAGGGCCTCCCAGGTCCACAGGGCGGTGAACGTGCCGACCATGAAGACCTCGGAGTGGGCAAAGTTGATCAGGCGCAGGACGCCGTAGACGAGGGTGTACCCGAGGGCGACGAGCGCGTAGATCGCGCCCTGCTCCAGCCCGGTGATGGTCAGGGCCGGAAAGTTCCCGAACAGTTCATCGAAGTTCAAGTGGGGGCTCCAACTGTGCGGTCAAACGACGCGGCCGGGAGGAACCACTCCCGGCCGCATCGTCTGTGTCCCTGGCGGGACCGGCGAACCGGTCAGGCCTTCGGGATCTCGATGTCCGGAACGACCTGGCCCGCGTTGACCTTGAACGCCCAGACCAGCACCTGGGCCGGGTCCAACTCGCCGTTGGACTCGAACTTGTACGTCACACCGGTGGCGGCGCCCGTGTTGTTGTAGGACTTCACGAAGGCGAGCAGGTCGGCCCGGGTGGACTTACCGGCCTTGATGCCCTCGAGGAAGATCTTCGTGATGTCGAACGACACGTCGGCGTAGGTGCCCGGCTCGGCGTTCTCGAAGGCCGCCTTGTAGTCGGCCACGAAGTTGCCCTTGGCCGCGGTGGCCGGGGCGCAGGGGCAGGTCAGCACGGTGCCCTCGGCGACCTGCTGGCCGGCGACCTTGATGAAGTTGGCGTCGTTGACGCCGTCGCCGGCGACCATCGTGCCCTTCCAGCCGGCGCCCTTGAGCTGCTTGAGCAGCAGGCCCGCCTCGGTGTAGTAGCCACCGAAGAACAGCACCGTCGCGCCGCTGCCGACGATCTTGGTGACGACCGCGGAGAAGTTGGTCTGCTTGACCTGGACCTTGTCCTCGCCCGCGACCGAGCCGAGGACCTTCTTGACCTCGTCCACCAGGCCCGCGCCGTACGCCGACTGGTCGTCAACGACGTAGACCTTCTCGGCCTTCAGCACGTTCTTGATGTAGCGGCCGGCGGCCGGGCCCTGCGAGGTGTCGTTGCCGACGCCCCGGTGGAAGATCTTCCAGCTCTTGGTGCTCAGGCTCGGGCGGGTCGCCGACGGGGTGATGATCGGCAGGCCGGCCTCGTCGAAGATCGGGTCGGCCACCTCGGACTCGCCGGAGAACGCCGGGCCGATGATGCCGACGACCTTGGTGTCGCCCACCGCCTGCTGGGCCAGCGCCGGAGCCTTGGCCGGGTCGCCCTGCGAGTCGTACTCGGCGAGGTTGACCTTGCAGTCCGCGTTGTCCTTGTTGTACTGGTCGATCGCCAGCTTCGTGCCGTTGCGCATGTGGATACCGAGACCCGCGGCGTCGCCGGTCAGCGGGCCGAAGAAGCCGATCTTGAGGTCGCAGGCCGCCTTGTCGCCGCTGCCACCCTCCGTGCCACTGTCGGCCTTACACGCGGCCGCGCCACTGATAACGAGCGCGCTGATGGCCACGCCACCCAGCACCCGTGCGAGCTTCTGCCTCACGGCTCGTACCCTCCTCAGTCCGAAGGCCCGAACCACCCGCCGCGACGTGGAAATTGGACCTTGCGGGGGTGGACGAACCGACCGCGTACCCGGTCTGGGCCGGGACGTTATCCCACGGGCAGGGCACGCCGTAAGACCTAGAAAGCGGGGTTGACCTAACCGTTACGTTGAGTGGCCAGATCCGCCGGAGTGCTGTAACACACACCGCGAGGCAAGGGCGAAATCGGACATCCGACACCGGACAGAAACAGACCGGTGGCACGCTCACCCGGGCCCGCCCGGCACCTGCGCCGACCACAACCGTGCCCCCTCGGCGCCCCCGTCCACCAGCAACAACACCTCGCCGCCCGACCCGGCCACCGCGACCGACCGGTCCGGCGCCGACGGCACCGGCACCGGCAGCCGCGCCGGCGCCCAACCGCCACCGTCCGGCGAGAACCACGCCGACCCGGCCGAGACACCCACCACCACCGCCAGCACCCCGCCGTCGACCGCCGCCAGGCCCGCCACCTGCCCCGACCCGCCCGCCGCCGACCCCAGCACCCCGCCCTGCCGCCAGGCCGCCGCGACCGGCCCCGCCGCCGCGCTCCCGGCACCGCCCGACCCGCCCGGCCGCCCCCCGCCGGCCGCCGCATCCCACACCCACGCCGCCAGGGAATCGCCGCGCCGACCCACCGCCACCAGCCGCTCCCCCGCGCGGACCACCCGCTGGAGATCGCCCGGCGCGTCCCCGGCCGCCAGGACCTGCCGCCGCCAGCCGAGGCCGTCCGGCGACACCCACACCGCCGGATCGCCGCCCGGCCGCCCCGGGGCGCGCAGCGACCCCACCAGCACCCACCCCGACGCCGCCGCCGTCACGTCCGCCGCCCACGTGCGCCCCGCCGCGTCCGACGCCAACTCCGGCACGCCGCTGACCAGCCGGAACTTCCCCGCGTCGGCCGACGACCAGGCCGCCGCCCCGGTGCCCCGGTTGCCGGCGATCACCCACCCCGCCGGACCCCCCGCGATCCGCCCCACGTTCACCGCGTCGGGGCCGCCGAACACCTCGAACTCGGCCGGCACCTCCACCACCGAGCCGTCGGCGAGCTGCCGCCACGTGCTGATCCGGGGATTGCCGTGCACCCCGCCGCTCTTCGCGCCCACCGCCGCCAGCCGGCCGCCGCGGCAGCCGACCGCCGTGAGCACGTTCTCCGCGCCGTACGCGGTGCGCGGCGTCAACCGCAGCGGCGACCACGCAAACCCGCCGCCGCCCGGCGCGGCCGACGGGCCCACGGGGGACTGCCCCGCCGGGGACTGCCTCGCCGGAGCCGGGCTGGACCACGCCGCCGGCCGGGTCACACCCGCCGCGTCGGCGACCGCGCCCACCACGAACCAACGGCCACCGCACGCCGCCGCGTCCCGCAACAGCAGCCGGCCCGGGGCCCCCGGCGGCACGGGCAGGGTCAGCGCCCGCCAGTCGGGGCGCAGCGAACCCGGGGCGGGCGCGGCGCGCTCCGGCGACCGGCAGCCCGCCAGCAGCACCGCGAACCCGGCGACCACGCCGAGCAGCACCCGCAGCGACGCCCGACGCGGGCGGTGACGAGGCATGCATCCGATCGTATCGATCAACCGATGCGCCGGGGACCCCGCGCCAGCGGATCGGGGCGCAGATCCTGGACAGCTACCGCTCGCGGCGAACAGCAACCGTCCACAAAACCGGGGCCCTCAGGAGGCCGGCTGCGCCACCTCGCCGCCGGCCGTCTCCGCGAGGATCCGCTCGGCGACCTCCTTCATGGTCATCCGGTGGTCCATCGCCGTGCGCTGGATCCACTTGAACGCCTGCGGCTCGGTCATGCCGTACGTCGTCATCAGCGCGCCCTTGGCGCGCTCCACCGTCTTGCGGATCTCCAGCCGGTCGGTCAGGCCCGCGACCTCGGCCTCCAGCGCGGCGATCTCCGAGTAGCGCGACAGGGCGATCTCCACGGCCGGCACCAGGTCGCTCTTCTGGAAGGGCTTCACGAGGTACGCCATCGCGCCGGCCGCCCGCGCCCGCTCCACGAGGTCCCGCTGGCTGAACGCGGTCAGGATGATCACCGGGGCGATCCGGGCGCCGGCGATCCGCTCCGCGGCGGCCAGCCCGTCCATGATCGGCATCTTGATGTCGAGGATCACCAGATCGGGCTTCAGCTCCTCGGCGAGCCGGACGGCCGTCTCGCCGTCGCCGGCCTCCCCGACGACCTCGTAGCCCTCCTCGACGAGCATCTCGGCCAGGTCGAGCCGGATGAGCGCCTCGTCCTCGGCGATCAACACCCGCCTGCGCTCGGCATCCGTCTGCGTCTCGGCCACGAGCCACTCCCACCAGTCTGCGCCCGACACCCGCCGTGCCGGGTGTCGCCGTCCCTAGCGTAGTGGGTAGTCTGTCAGGGCCGAATCATGGAAGGCCCCTGTAGTCCAACCGGTAGAGACGATGCACTCAAACTGCATACAGTGTGGGTTCGAATCCCACCGGGGGCACCGAAACTGTCGCACAGGCGTTCGAGTATGGGTGCATGCATCCACCCGAGTCGCGGGCCCGGGCCCGTGAGCTTCGCGCGAACGGCCATAACATCCGATCGGTGGCCCGGGCCCTCTCGTTGCCCTACAACACCGTGTGGCACTGGTGCGTCGACCGCCCCGAGCGGGCCGTCGTCGGCACAGCGAAGCGGTGCTTCCGCTGCTCACCCGAGGTCGGTTATCCGACAGAGCCCGGCGCCTATCCCTATCTGCTCGGCCTCTACCTGGGCGACGGCCACCTCGTCACGTCCGGGAAGGCACCGGTTCTTCGCGTCGCCTGCACCGCCGCCTATCCCCGCCTGATCGACTCGTGCGAGCAGGCGATGCTCGCCGTGCTCGCCGCGAAGGTGCAGCGGATCCCCAAACGGGGGTGCGTCTCGGTGGAGAGCAGCGGTGTGCACTGGCCCTGTCTGCTGCCGCAGCACGGGCCGGGCAAGAAGCACGAGCGGCCGATCGTCCTCGCCGACTGGCAGCGCGAGCTGGTCGCCGCCCGCCCCGGGGACTTCGCGCGCGGCCTGTTCCACTCCGACGGCTGCCGGGTGACCAACCGGGTGACCGTGCGCGGCAGGGGCTACGTCTACCCGCGCTACCTGTTCAGCAACGAGTCCGCCGACATCATGGGGCTCTGCCAGTGGGCGCTGGGCCTGCTCGGCGTGGCCTGGCGGATGAACCGCCCCAACTCCCTGTCGGTGGCCCGCCGCGACGCGGTCGCGGCGCTGGACCGGCACGTCGGCCCGAAGTCCTGACCGGGCCGGGACGGGCGCCGGCCCACGGCGCTGCTCGCGGCGGGCAGCGTCGAACATCGTGGTGATATCAGGCAAGAGAACCGCAGAAGATTCTGCGAGTGAGGCTTCAGTTACGCGGTGATTCGGAGCAGGATGGGCGGATGCCCCTTGCACCGAACGATGTGCGGCCCTTCGCGGCCCTGGACGACGTCGACCGCGCGATCCTGACCGAGCTGGCGGCGGACGGCCGGTTGCCGAACAACGCCCTCGCCGAGCGGGTGGGGGTGGCGGCGTCGACGTGCCTGACCCGGACCAGGGCGTTGCGGGAGTGCGGGGCGATCCGGGGGTTCCACGCGGAGGTGGACCCGGCGGCGGTGGGCCTGCCGTTGCAGGCGTTGGTGTCGGTGCGGCTGACGGCGCACGGGCGGGCGGCGGTGGACGCGTTCCGGGCCCGGTCGGTGCGGCTGCCGGGGGTGGTGTCGGTGTTCCACGTGGCGGGTGCGGAGGACTACGTGCTGCACGTGCGGGCCGCGTCCGCGGACGCGTTGCGGGACTTCGTGCTCGATCATCTGGCGGTGGACCCGGCGGTGCAGCACACCCAGACGAGCCTGATCTTCGAGCAGGTGCGCGGCGTGGGCTGAGGGCGGGCCGGCAGGAGGGTCCGGCGGGCCCGGGGGGGCGGGCCGGTGACGCGACCGGGGCCAGCCGCGTTGTACGGGGTGAGGCGCACCGGCCCACCGGCGGGTCGCGCGGGGCCGGGAGAGACGCGGGTGTCGGCATGCGCAGATGGTTTCCTCTGACGGCGGTCTGCCTGGGCACGTTCATGCTGCTGGTCGACGTGACGGTGGTGACGGTCGCGCTGCCGGACCTGGTGCGGGACCTGGACGCGTCGTTCGGCGCGGTGCAGTGGGTCGTCGACGCGTACGCGCTGGCCCTGGCGGCGCTGGTGCTGGGGGCGGGCGCGGTGGCCGATCGGGTGGGGCACCGGGTGACGTACCTGGTCGGGGTGGTGGTGTTCGCGCTGTCGTCGCTGGCGTGCGGGCTCGCGCCCGGCGCGGCGGCGCTGGTCGGGGCGCGGGCGGCGCAGGGCCTCGGCGCGGCGGCGATGTTCGCGACGACGTTCGCGCTGCTCGACGGGGCGTACGCGGGCCGGGACCGGGGCGTCGCGTACGGGGTGTGGGGGGCGGTGTCGGGGGCGTCGGCGGCGGTGGGGCCGGTGCTGGGTGGGCTGCTCACCGAGGGCGTGTCGTGGCACTGGATCTTCTTCGTGAACCTGCCGGTCAGCGCGGTGGCGCTCGGGCTGGGCGTGCGGACGCTCCCGGCGGGCCGCCCGGCGGCGGGCGGGCGGGTGGACGTCGGCGGGGTGGTGGTGTTCGCGGTGGCGGCGGGCTGCGCGACGTACGCGCTGATCCGCGCGGCCGGGGCGGGCTGGTCGGACGCCGTGGTGTGGGCGTCGGCGGGCGCGGCGGCGGTGCTGCTGGCGGGGTTCGTCGTGGTGGAGCGGCGGGTCCGGCAGCCCCTGTTCGACCTGGCGCTGCTGCGGGACCGGGCGTTCGTGGCGGTGCTGCTCGCGGGGCTGGTGTTGACGTTCGCGGCGTTCGCGCCGCTGGCGTACTCGATGATCTGGTTGCAGTCGGTGCTGGGGTTGGGGCCGGTCGGCGCGGGGCTGACCGGGCTGCCGACGTCGGTGGTGGCGTTCGTGGTGTCGGCGGTGTCGGGGCGGGCGCTGCACGGCCGGCGGCCGGGCCTGGTGATCGGCGGGGGGCTGCTGTGCGTGGGGGTGGGCAGCGCGGTGACGGCGGTGCTGGTGCGCGGGGCGGCGGGCTGGCCGGCGCTGGTGCCGGGCGGGGCGGTGATCGGCGTGGGGGTGGGGCTGGCGACGCCGGCGCTGGGCGCGGTGGCGATGTCGCTGGTGCCGGCGGCCCGGGGCGGGATGGCGGCGGGGGCGGTGAACACCTGCCGGCAGCTCGGGTTCGCCTTCGGCATCGCGGCGCTGGGCAGCGTGTTCGCGGCGGGGGCGCGGGGTGTCCTGCACGCGCGGGGGGTCGCCGACGCGGCGGGGGTCGCCCACGCCGTCGCCGGCGGGCAGGCGCCGGGCCTGCTGGGGGCGGTGCCGCCGGAGGGGCGGGAGCTGCTGGCGGGGGCGACGCGGGCGGCGGCGGTGGGCGGGGTGCGGGCGAGTTTCGCGGTGGCGGCCGGGGTGGGCGTCGGGGCGGGCCTGCTGGTGATCGGGCTGCTGCGGGCCGGGGCGGGCGGGCGGCTTCCGGGTGCCGGGGCGGGCGGCGACGGGCCGGGTGACGCGGCGGGCGGGAACAAACCGGGTGCCGCCGGGGTTGGTTCCAGCCGTGATCGACGTACCTCTGTCAGTCCTTGACGTCGCCCCGGTCGCGGCCGGCTCCACGGCCGGCGCGGCCCTGCGGCACACCACCGAGCTGGCCCGGCGGGCCGAGGAGCTGGGCTACCGGCGGTTCTGGGTGGCCGAGCACCACAACATGCCGGCGATCGCGAGTTCCGCTCCGGCGGTGCTGATCGCGCACCTGGCCGCGCACACGAGCACGATCCGGCTGGGCTCGGGCGGGGTGATGCTGCCCAACCACGCGCCGCTGGTGGTGGCCGAGCAGTTCGGCACGCTGGAGGCGCTGCACCCGGGGCGGATCGACCTGGGCATCGGCCGGGCGCCGGGGACGGACCAGGTGACGGCGCTGGCGTTGCGCCGGACGATGGAGGGGCTGTCGGCCGAGGGGTTCCCCCGGGAGCTGGCGGACCTGATGGGCTACTTCACCGGCGAGCATGCGGGGCCGATCGTGGCGACGCCGGGGCGGGGCGAGCAGCCGCAGGTGTGGCTGCTGGGTTCCAGCGGGTTCAGCGCGCAGCTCGCGGGGCTGCTGGGGTTGCCGTTCTCGTTCGCGCACCACTTCAGCGCGCAGCACACGCTGCCGGCGTTGGCGCTGTACCGGCAGCACTTCCGGCCGTCGCGGTGGCTGTCGGAGCCGTACGCGATGGTGGCGGTGAACGCGATCTGCGCGGAGACCGACGAGCGGGCGCAGTGGCTGGCGGGGCCGTCGGCGTTGGCGTTCCTGAAGCTGCGTTCGGGGCGGCCGCAGCCGTTGGCGTCGCCGGAGGAGGCGGCGGCGTACCCGTACACGGCGGCGGAGCGGGAGTTCGTGGCGCAGCGGCGCGAGGGGCAGGCGATGGGCTCGCCGGAGACGGTGGGCCGGCAGTTGACGGAGTTGCTGGCGCGGACCGGCGCGGACGAGTTGATGCTGACGTCGATGGTGTACGACGGGGCGGACCGGGTGCGCTCGTTCGAGCTGGTCGCCGAGAAGGTGGCGGGCGGGTTGCGCCGGCGGGGGTGAGCCCGGTGGACCGGTGGGGGTGGACCGGGTTGGAAACGCCCGAAACACGATCTTCATACCGGCGTCACCGGTGCGTTGCGGTCGCCGCGTAACTTTGGTTCCGGTGGTGGTACGGCACTCCCCGGTCGGGACGGGTCGGGGGTGCTGCGGTGTGGTGCACCGGGCCGGAGCTGTGCGGATTCCGCGGCTGCGGCCCGGTGCCTGCCACCTTACCGGAGCGCGGTCAGCGCAGATAGATGTTGGGCGTGGGCGGGGTTCCCATGCCGTCTCCGATGAAGAAGCCCGGGTGCGGCGGCTGGTTGTAGGCCGTGTTCTGCCAGGCGATGGCGGCGCGGTACTGCGGGTCGTGCATGAGGGTGTAGATCCGGGTGCCGGTCTGGGTCGGGGTGCTGTAGATGCGCAGGGCGCGGCTGTCGGCGGTGCGCCAGATCACCTCTTCCCGCCAGTCGCCGAGGATGTCGCCGGAGAGCGCCGGGGTGGCCTTGGTGCCGTTGTTGGCGGCGACGTCGCTGCCGGTGAGCAGGCGGGTCTCGCCGGAGGTGCCGTACTTGTCGATCTTCGTGGCGTCGAGGAGCTCGCGGACCGGGTCGGCGTCCCACCAGGCGAGGAAGTTCGCCGACGACGGCTTGCGGCCGACGTTCTGCCCCCGGGTGTTGGCCAGGTAGCTCACCGCCGACGACCAGGACTCGGCGCCGGGGCTGCCGGCCCAGATGTCGCCGGAGACGCCGCGGCCGTTGTCGCCGGAGGCGGGGGTGGACCAGATGACCTGGCCGGTGCGGGCGTCGGCGAAGTACGAGCTGGGTTTGCTGCCGTCCTCGTCGACCTTGAAGACCTCCAGGCCGGAGCGGCCCGGGTCGAGGTCGCCGACGTGCAGGGCGTCGCCGTGGCCGTTGCCGGTGGAGTGCAGCAGGCGGCCGTTGTCGTCGATGGTGGCGGCCCCGTAGACGATCTCCTGCCGGCCGTCGGCGTCGACGTCGGCGACGGACAGGTTGTGGTTGCCCTGGCCGGCGGCGGCGGAGTTGCCGGAGGCGTTGGAGTCGAACGTCCACCGCTTGGTCAGCGAGCCGTTGCGGAAGTCCCAGGCGGCGACGACGGCGCGGGTGTAGTAGCCCCGGGCCATGATCAGCGAGGGGCGCTGGCCGTCGAGGTAGGCGGTGGCGGCGAGGAACCGGTCGACGCGGTTGCCGTAGCTGTCGCCCCAGGAGGAGACGGTGCCGCGCGGCGGGTCGTAGTCGACGGTGGACACCGCCGCGCCGGTGCGGCCGTCGAACATGGTGAGGAACTCGGGGCCGGAGAGCACGTAGCCGCTGGAGTTGCGGTAGTCGGCCGACGACGAGCCGATGACCTGGCCGGTGCCGGAGCGGGTGCCGTCGGCGGTCTTCATGGCCACCTCGGCGTCGCCGTCGCCGTCGTAGTCGTACACCTGGAACTGGGTGTAGTGGGCGCCGGCGCGGATGTTGCGGCCGAGGTCGATGCGCCACAGCCGCGCGCCGGTGAGGGTGTACGCGTCGACGTAGACGTTGCCGGTGTAGCCGGACTGCGAGTTGTCCTTGCTGTTGGACGGGTCCCACTTGAGGACGATCTCGTAGTCGCCGTCGCCGTCGAGGTCGCCGACGCTGGCGTCGTTGGCGGAGTAGGTGTACGCCTCCCCGGCGGGGGTGGTGCCGCCCGGCGGGACCTGCAACGGCACGTCGAGGTAGCCGTTGGCGAACTGGAGCGCCGGCGCGGACGCCGCCTGCTCGACGCCGCCGACGACGGCCCGCACGGTGTACGCGGAGCCGGCCGCCGCACCGGCGTCGAGGTAGTTGGTGGCGCCGGTGATCGGGCTGGCGTTGACCTTGGTGGAGCCGCGGTAGAGGTTGAACGACACCCCTGAGGTCTCGGTGCCCAGCAGCCGCCAGGAGACGAGGTTGCCGTTGCCGGAGCGGACGCTGATCAGGCCCCGGTCGAGGTTCTCCAGCTGCTTGGCCCCGGCGGGCGGGGTCGTGGGCGGCGGGGTCGTCGGCGGCGGGGTGGTGGGCGGCGGCGTGGTCGGTGGCGCGCTCGTCGGCGGGGCGCTCGTCGGCGGCGCGGTGGTGGGTGCGGTGCCGCCCGTGCAGGTCGTGCCGTTGAGGGCGAAGCTCGCCGGCACGGGGTTGCTGCTGTCGTTCCAGGAGGCGTTGAAGCCGAAGTTCGCGGCGCCGTTGGTGCCGAGCGCGGCGTTGTAGCCGGCGTCGCGGGCGGTGACCTGGGCGCCGGACTGGGTGACGGTGGCGTTCCACGCCTGGGTGACCTGCTGGCCGGCGGTGTAGGACCAGGTGAGGGCCCAGCCGTTGATCGGGTCGCCGAGGTTGGTGACGGTGACGTCGGCGCCGAAGCCGCCGCCCCACTGGTTGGTGACCTTGTAGTCGACGCGGCAGCCGACGGCGGCGGCCGAGGCGGCCACCGTGCCGAGGGCGCCGGCGGCGAGGGTGGTGGCCGCGACGGCGGCGGCCAGGAGGGTACGGCGGGATGCGGTCAGGTGCACGGGGATGCCTCCGGGGGAGGTCGGGCGGGCGCGGCGACGCGTCGGCCCCGGCGGCCTGCCCTTGACCGGCGGGAGGCGTCCGCCGCGCTGGCGGCGGTGAGCGGACATCACATCGACGTCCATAGTTCGGCTTCGCGCCCCTGGGATGCTAGGACACCGCTTTCCCCACCGCAACAACGTCCCGGTCCCTTGCGTCCATCCGGCTGAGTTGGTCGACTCGTCGGATGGCTGAGCACATGGACCCCGAGGAGTTCCGCCGCGCCGGGCACGCCGTCGTCGACTGGATCGCGGACTACTGGGCCACCGTCGGGCAGCGCCCGGTGACCTCGCAGGACCCGCCCGGCGCGGTGGCCGCCGCGCTGCCGGCCGGCCCGACCGCGCACGGCGAGCCGGTCTCGGCGCTGCTGGCCGACCTGGACGCGCTGGTCGCGCCCCGGCTGACCCACTGGCAGCATCCCGGCTTCTTCGGCTACTTCCCCGCCAACACCTCCGGCCCCAGCGTCCTGGGCGACCTGGTCAGCTCGGGGCTCGGGGTTCAGGGCATGCTCTGGGCCTCCGCGCCGGCCTGCACCGAGCTGGAGACGGTGATGCTGGACTGGCTGGCGGGGCTGCTCGGCCTGCCCGAGCGGTTCCGCTCGACCGGCCCCGGCGGCGGGGTGATCCAGGACTCGGCGTCCTCGGCGACGCTGGTGGCCACCCTCGCCGCGCTGCACCGGGCCAGCGGGGGCCGCTGGCGACAGGTGGGCGTTGACCGCCGCTACCGGGCGTACACCTCGACCGAGGGCCACTCGTCGATCGAGAAGGCGGCCCGCATCGCGGGGCTGGGCCGCGACGGGGTACGGGTGGTCGCCGCCGACCCGCAGACCCTCGCCATGGACCCCGACGCGCTGCGGGCGGCGATCCAAGCCGACCTCGCGGCCGGCGACGTGCCCGCGATCGTGGTGGCCACGATCGGCACCACCTCCACCACCGCCGTCGACCCGGTGCCGCGGATCGGCGCGATCTGCGCGGAGTACGGCGTCTGGCTGCACGTCGACGCCGCGTACGCGGGAGCGGCGGCGGTCTGCCCGGAGCTGCGCTGGTCACACGCCGGCCTGGAGCACGCCGACTCGTACTGCTTCGACCCGCACAAGTGGCTGCTCACCGGCTTCGACTGCGACGCGTTCTGGGTGGCCGACTCGGCGGAGCTGGTGGAGGCGCTGACGGTGCTGCCGGAGTTCCTGCGCAACGCGGCGAGCGACTCCGGGGCGGTCGTCGACTACCGGGACTGGCAGGTGCCGCTGGGCCGCCGGTTCCGCGCCCTGAAGCTGTGGTTCGTGCTGCGCTGGTACGGGGTGGAGGGGCTGCGGGCGCACGTACGCTCGCACGTGGCGCTCGCCGACCGGTTCGCCGCCCGGGTCCGCGCCGACGACCGGTTCGTGCTCGCCGCGCCGCACCCGTTCTCGCTGGTCTGCTTCCGCCTCGCGGCCGGGGACGAGGCGAGCGCCGGGCTGCTGGAGCGGGTCAACGCCACGGGCCGGGTGTTCCTCACCCACACCCGGGTCGCCGGCCGGTTCACCCTGCGCCTGGCGATCGGCTCGCCGCTGACCACGCGGGCCCACGTGGACGACGCCTGGGAGCTGATCGCGTCGGCGGCGGGGTGAGCCGCACCGGGGTGGCGGCGGGGTGAGCCGGTCAGCCGGTCAGCCGGCCACCGGGGCGGCGGCGGGCTGGTCGGGGGTCGGCTGACCGGGAGCGGGCTGGTCCAGGGTGTGCTCGTCCGGGGTGTGCTGGTCGGCGAGGGCCGCCGCGACCGTGGCGCGGGCGCGGCGGGTGCGGCGCAGCGCGCGGACCGCCAGCACGATGGCGGCCACCCAGCCGGCGGCCAGCAGGCCGTAGACCGTCCACTGGGCGCCGCCGGGCAGCTCGCCGGCGCGCACCAGGGTACGGGCGTTGGTCAGCACGATGACGCCGCCGACGACCGCGCCGAGGAGCTGGGCGGGGACGATGCGGACCAGCCAGGCGGCGATCGGCGCGGCGATCAGGCCGCCGATGAGCAGGGCGGCGACGGTCGGCAGCAGGAAGCCCTCGGTGCCGAGACCGATCAGGAAGCCGGCGCTGGCCGCGCCCGCGACGACGAACTCGGAGGTGTCGACCGAGCCGATGACCTTGCGGGGCTCCATCCGGCCGGAGACCAGCAGCGCCGGGGTGGCCACCGGGCCCCACCCGCCGCCGCCGGTCGCGTCGACGAAGCCGGCGACCAGGCCGAGCGGGCCGAGGAACCGGGCGCGCAGCGGCCCGGCGGCGCGGCCGGCGCGCAGCGGCCGGGAGAAGCGCACCAGCAGGTACGCGCCGAGGGTGAACAGGATCGCCGCCATCCAGGGCGCCGCGGCCTCGGTGGAGATCGAGCTGAGGAAGGTGGCGCCGGCGAACGCGCCCAGCGCGCCGGGCAGCGCGATGCGGGACACGACCCGCCAGTCGACGTTGCCGAACCGCCAGTGGGCCACCCCGGCGGCGAGCGTGGTGCCGATCTCGGCCAGGTGCACCGACGCCGACGCGGCGGCCGGGGCGACCCCCGCCACCAGCAGCAGGGTCGACGAGGTCAGCCCGTAGGCCATGCCGAGCGAGCCGTCGACCAGCTGCGCGACGAGCCCGACCAGGGCGAGGACCAACAGCTTGCGCACGAGCGCCCCCTGACTTTTCGGCATCTCCTATCGACTTGGTCGACAATGCGGCACGAGACCGCCTCGGGTCAAGTCCCTATCGGTTAAATGTCGGGAGGCTTGCGGCGGGGTGAGGCCGGGGTCAGCTCCAGGCGCCCGGGTCGGCCGCCAGCTCGCTGACCCGCTCGGGCAGGGTGCCGTTGGCCACGTCGGCGACGGTGACCAGCTCGAGGATCTGCCGCTCGCTGGCCCGCAGGGCGATCCACACGTCCTGGAGCGCGCGGGCGGCCCCCCGGTAGCCGAGCTGCTCCGGGCGCTGCCCGCGCACGTGCGCCAGCGGCCCGTCGATCACCCGGATCACCTCGGCCAGGGAGATCTCGGCGGCGGGCCGGGCCAGCCAGTAGCCGCCCTCGGGGCCACGCTGGGCGTGCACGACGCCGCCCCGGCGCAGCTGCAGCAGGATGCTCTCCAGGAACTTCGGCGGGATCTCCTGGGACTTGGCGATCTGCTCGGCGGTCACCGGGCGGGCCCGCGCGGCGCCCGCACCGTCGGCGACCGCCGCCAGCTCGGCAGCCGCGCGGAGGGCGTAGTCGACCCGGGCGGAGAGACGCATGCCGGTCAGGTTAGCCGCCCGCCCGGCCGGCCGGGCTGCCGCCCCTCAGCCGAACGGGGGAACCCCGGCCGCCGGGGGCGTCCCACGGGCCGGGCCGCCGGCCGACCGGTGGACCCCGGCGGTGGCGGGGGCGTGGCACCATACCCGTGTCGACGGATCGACGCCGACCGCCCAGGCGCCACGCGGTCGGAACCGCCAGGGGCGATGGGGGCAGCCAACAGCGATGCCGGAGACGACTCCGCTCGGTCCACGGGATCCGCACCAGGCCGGCCCCTACGAGCTGCTCGGCCGGCTCGGCTCGGGCGGCCAGGGCGTGGTCTACCTGGGCCGCGACCGGCAGGGCCGGCTGGTCGCCGTCAAGATGATCGACCTCTTTGCCTCGCCCGACCCGCGCGCCAGGTCCCGGTTCGCCAAGGAGATCGACGCCGCCCGCCGGGTCGCGCCGTTCTGCACCGCGCAGATCCTCTTCGCCGACGTCGACGACGACCCGCCGTACGTGGTGAGCGAGTACATCGAGGGCCCGACCCTGCACCGGTACGTCCACGAGCGGGGCCCGGTCGCCGACAACGTGCTGCACCGGCTGGCCGTGGGCACCGCCACCGCGCTCGCCGCGATCCACCAGGCCGGCGTGGTGCACTGCGACCTCAAGCCGGACAACGTGGTCCTCGGCGCGGACGGCCCCCGGGTGATCGACTTCGGCATCGCCCGGGCGCTCGACGTCACCGGCACCGTGACCGGCGGGATCATGGGCACCGCCGCGTACATGGCGCCGGAGCGGTTCCGCGACGACGGGGTGGGCCCCGCCAGCGACGTGTTCGCCTGGGCCGCCACCATCGCGTACGCCGCCACGGGCCACCCGCCGTTCGGCACCGGGGCGGTCGCGGCGGTGATGCACCGGGTGCTGCACGACCCGCCGGACCTGGCCGGCCTCTCCGGCCCGCTGGCGGAGCTGGTCGAACGGTGCCTGGACAAGGACCACCGGGCCCGGCCGCCGGCCGACCAGGTCCTGCTGCGCCTGCTGGGGTACGGCCCGCACGGCGGCGCGCCGGTGCCGATCCGGACGGCCCTGCAACAGGGCACCGACGCGGCGGCCACCCAGCTGGTCCCCCACCAGCCGGCGGCGCACGCCCCGACGGCCTGGCAGCCGCCGCCGGCGGCGGCGTATGAGCCTCCCCAGCAGCCGGGCGGGCCGGCGACGGCGCACCAGCCTCCGCCCCCGACGGCGTGGCAGCCGGTCCAGCCGCCGGGTGGGCCGGCGACGGCGTACCCGGCGGCGGCGCACGGGGCGCGGCCCGAGCGCTGGCCGCGGCGGCTGCGTCGGGAGTCCACCGACGCGTGGGGCGTCTCGACGGCGATCTTCCTCGGCGCGGTCGGCGCCGCCGTGGGATACGTCGCGTCCACCGCCGTCGGCACCGCAGCCGGTGTCGGGGCGGCGACGTTCGTCGTGGTCTACGGCGTGCGCCTGCTGGTCGCCACGGCGCTGCCGCCGGCCGCCGCCCCGCACCAGGAGGGCGCCGGCGCGTCGCCGGTGTCCCCGTCCGACTCGTATCCCTGGAGGAGCCGATGACCGCCGGCCAGCGTTCCGCCCGGCCGTGGCTGCCGTACACCGTGGCCGTCGTCGCCGGCCTCGCGGTCATCGCCGCGGCGTACGTGATCGTGCGGCCGACGCCCGGCCCGGACCGCTCGGGCTGCGTGGCGCTGGAGGTGAACTCCTCGACGGAGAAGGCCGACCTGGTCGGTCAGCTCGCCGCCCGGTACAACGCCGCCGACCGGCGCTTCGGCGGACGCTGCGCCGAGGTGACCGTGCACGGGCTCAACTCGGGCAAGGCGATGGAGGCCCTGGCGGCGGGGAACTGGTCCGGCCGGCAGCCGACCGTCCCGGCCCCGCAGGTGTGGCTGCCGACGTCGTCGCTGTGGACGGGCCGGCTGCGGCTGCTCGACGAGCAGGCGGGCCGGGCGGCGCAGACCCCCGACCGGTACCCGTCGATCGCCAACAGCCCGCTGGTGATCGCGATGCCCCTGGAGAAGGGTGAGCTGGTGCGCCAGCGCGGCAAGCTCGGCTGGGCGGACGTGCTCGGGCTCTCCGGCGACGCCGGCTGGGCGGCGTTCGGGCGGCCCGAGTGGGGCCGGTTCACCTTCGGCAAGGACAACCCGAACCTGTCCACGTCGGGGCTGGCGGCCACCATCGCCACCTACTACGCGGCGGTGCGGCGGTCCAGCGACCTGACGAAGGCCGACCTGGCCAAGCCCGCGGTGACGCAGTTCGTGCGCCGGATCGAGGCGAACGTGTCGCACTACAGCGACGACTCGGTGGACCTGCTGCGCGACCTCGCCGAGGCGGACCTGAGCGGGGCGGCTGCGGGTGGGGCCGGCGACGCGCGGGCCCGGGACATGAGCGCGGTCGTGGTGCAGGAGGAGTTGGTCTACCAGTACAACGAGGGGCAGCTCAGCCCCACGGGGCAGAAGCCGCGGGTGCCGCTGGTGGCGGTGCACCCCAGCGAGGGCACGTTCAACCTCGACCACCCGTACGTCGTGCTGCCCTCGGCGGACGCGGCGCAGCAGGCGGCGGCCCAGGACTTCCTGGCTTTCCTCCAGGACGGCCCGCAGCAGCGCAGCTTCGCCGACCTCGGCTTCCGCGACCACGAGCGGCGGGCGTCGGACGCGCTGGTCGCCGCCGTCCGGGGCGGCTCGGACGGGCAGGGGACCTACTTCGACCCGCCGGCGCCCGAGGTGGTCGACGCGATCCTGCGCGGCTGGGGCACGCTGCGCAAGAAGGCGAACATCCTGCTCGCCGTGGACACCTCCGGGTCGATGAACGCCAAGGTGGGCAGCCGCACCCGGTTCCAGGTGGCCACGGCCGCCGCCGACCAGGGCGTCGGCCTGCTCAACTCCGCCGACCGGGTGGCGCTGTGGTCGTTCTCGTCGGAGACCCCGCAGCGGCCGAAGAAGCCGTACAGCGAGGAGGTCCGGCTGGGCCCGTACGACCGGGCCGCGTTCGCGCGCCGGCTCACCGGGCTGCGGGTGGGCGGCAACACCGCGTTGTACGCGACGGTCCGCGCCGCGCACCGCCGGATGCTCGCCGACTACGACCCGGACCGGATCAACGCGGTGGTGGTGCTCACCGACGGCAAGAACGAGTATCCGAAGGACGACGACCTCGACCGGCTGCTCGCCGACATCGAGCTGGACCCGGACCGGCCGGTGAAGGTCTTCTGCGTGGCGTTCGACCGGGAGTCCGACCTGGCCGCGCTGGACCGGATCGCCGGGGCCAGCGCCGGCAAGGCGTTCGACGCCACCGACCCGGCGACGATCGACGAGGCGTTCGTGAAGCTGGTCAGCAGCTTCTGACGGCGGGCCGGGCCTCCCCGGTCGGCCGCCGCCTCTGCTCAGCCGCCGACGCGGCGCAGCAGGCCCTCCTGCACGGCGCTGGCGATGTGCCGGCCGTCGGTGGTGAACATCCGGCCGGTGGCCAGCCCTCGGGCCCCGGAGGCCGACGGGCTCCAGCAGTCGTAGAGGAACCACTCGTCGGCCCGGAACGGCCGGTGGAACCACAGGGCGTGGTCGAGGCTCGCGCCGACCACGCCGCCGGGGCCCCAGACCTCGCCGTGCACCGACAGCACCGAGTCCAGCAGGGTCAGGTCGGAGGCGTACGTCAGGGCGCAGGCGTGCAGCAGCGGGTCGTCGGGGAGCTTGCCGTCGATGCGCATCCACACCCGCTGGTGGGGGTCGGCGGGGCGGTCGCCGGGGCGGACCCAGCCGGGCTCGCCGACGTAGCGCACGTCGATCGGGCGGGGGATCTGCCCCCAGATGCCGCGCCGCTCGGGGTAGCGGGCGAGGCGGTCGCTCATGGTGGGCACGTCGTCGGGGGCTGGCACGTCGGGCGGGGTGGGGGCGTGGTGGTCGAGCCCCTCCTCCTCGTGCCGCTGGAACGACGCCGACATGAAGAAGATCGGCTTGTCGTGCTGGAGCGCCACCGACCGGCGCACGGAGAACGACCGGCCGTCGCGGACGTTCTCCACCTGGTATGCGATCGGCTCGGCCGGGTCGCCGGGGCGCACGAAGTAGCCGTGCAGGGAGTGGACGAACCGTTCGGGGGCGACCGTGCGGCCGGCGGCGACCAGGGCCTGACCGGCGACCTGACCGCCGTACACCCGTTGCGGGCCGACCGGGGGGCTCATCCCCCGGAAGGCCATCGCGCCGGTGTGTTCGAGGTCGAGGACCTCCAGCAGCTGGTCGACGGCCGCCTGGCCGACGGTCGCCCCGTCGGTCACTGCAACGCCCGCGCGGACGCCGCGTCGACCAGCGAGCCGAGCTGGTGCACGCGCAGGGTGTTGGTGGAGCCGGGGGTGCCGGGCGGGCTGCCGGCGACGATGACGACGTAGTCGCCGGGGTTGGCCCGGTCGAGGCCGAGCAGCGCCTGGTCGACCTGGCGGAACATGTCGTCGGTGTGCTCGACGAACGGCATCAGGAACGTCTCGACGCCCCAGCAGAGGGCGAGCTGACTGCGCACCTCGGGCACCGGGGTGAACGCCCACAGCGGCAGGTCGCAGTGCAGCCGGCTGAGCCGCTTGACGGTGTCGCCGGTCTGCGAGAAGGCGACGAGGGCCTTCGCGCCGATGGCCCGGGCGATCGAGGACGCGGCGACGGTGAGCGCCCCGCCGTGGGTGCGCGGGTCGTGCTGGAGCCGGGGCACCCCGATCGAGCCGGCCTCGGTCGTCGTGATGATCTTGGCCATGGTGCTGACCGTCAGCACCGGGTACTTTCCGACGCTGGTCTCGCCGGAGAGCATCACCGCGTCCGCGCCGTCGAGCACCGCGTTGGCGACGTCCGACGCCTCGGCGCGGGTCGGCCGCGAATTCTCGATCATGGAGTCGAGCATCTGGGTGGCCACGATGACGGGCTTGGCGTTCTCCCGACACAGCTGCACGGCGCGCTTCTGCACCAGGGGGACCTGGTCCAGCGGCAGCTCGACGCCGAGGTCGCCGCGGGCGACCATGACGCCGTCGAAGGCCAGCACGATCGCCTCCAGGTGGTCGACCGCCTCCGGCTTCTCGACCTTGGCCAGCACCGGACGGCGGACGCCCTCCTCGTCCATGATGTTGTGGACGAGCTTGATGTCCTCCGCCGAGCGGACGAAGGACAGCGCGATCATGTCGACGCCCAGGCCGAGGGCGAAGCGCAGGTCCTCGGCGTCCTTCTCCGACAGGGCCGGGACGCTGACCGCCACGTTCGGCAGCGAGACGCCCTTGTTGTTGGAGACCGGGCCGCCCTCGGTGACCAGGCAGCGGATGTCGTTGCCGACGACCTCGCTGACCTCGACGGCCACCCGGCCGTCGTCGATGAGCAGCCGGTCGCCGGCCTTCACCTCCTGCGGCAGCTTGCGGTAGGTGCAGGAGACCCGGTCCTTCGTGCCGAGGATGTCGTCCCCGGTGATCACGACCGAGTCGCCGGTGCGCCACTCGTGCGGGCCGTCGGCGAACCGGCCGAGCCGGATCTTGGGGCCCTGGAGGTCGGCGAGCACGGCCACCGGCCGGGCAGCGGCGTCGGCGGCCTCGCGGACGAGTCGGTAGACCGCCTCGTGGTCCGCGTGGCTGCCGTGGCTGAAGTTGAGCCTCGCCACGTTCATGCCCGCTTCGACGAGCCCCCGGATGCGCTCCGGGGACGAGGTGGCGGGACCAAGGGTGCAGACGATCTTCGCGCGGCGTGTCACGCCCATCAGGCTAGTCTCTCCTCCGGGTCGGTCTGCGGGCCGACCCCTTTCGGACTGCGGAACAGTGGTCCAACGACGCGCCGCACCCGCGCAGCCGGCGGGTGGGACCGCACCGGAGCCTTCGTCCGGAGTCGTCGGGTGTCGGCGGGCATCGGCGACCGCGCGCCGGGAATCCTACCGCCCGCTGTCACCTCCCATGGGCACGCTCCCCGCCCGCCGTGGCTGACGCTAGCAGCGCGCGGCCGGTGACCGCCGTCACGATCACGACAGCGGCCGGTCCCGGCGGGCCGGGGGTCAGCTCTGCATGCGGGCGAGGGGGAACTCCACCGAGCCGGCCGGGCAGAGGAACGTCATCACGTCGACGGCGTAGAGCCCCGCCTGCACCGCCGGGTCGGCCTCCATGACGCTGCGTACGTCGTCCACGGAGCCGGTGCGGGCCAGGCCGAAGCCGATCGGCGGGTCCGGCTCGCGCCCCGGGCCGTCGATCGACCCGGCGACCAGGACGATCCCCCGCCGCTGCAACGCGCGCATGTGCTCGGTGTGCTCGGCCTGCAACCGCTGGACCGTCTCGTCGGGCAGGGCCCGCCCGGACGGGCCCGGGTAGAGCACGATGCACTCGTAGGTGTCGAGCGCGAAGTCGACCTGCGGCATCCCGGTCACGGCGTCCCCTCCCCCGCTGCCGGCCCGCGCCCCGCCCGCGGACCCGCCCCCGGCCAGCCTCGCACGCGTCGGCCCGCCGCCGGGGCCGCTCGGCGCAACTGCCCCGGTCGGCAGCCGCGCGATCGCCCCGGCGGCCCTTCCCCCACAGTGATCAAGCCACTACCTTCTGAGGGATTCTCGTAACCGGTGGTGAGTGAGGGATCGCGTGGAGGAGTTCGACTACGTCGTGGTGGGCGCGGGCGCGGCCGGGTGCGTGCTGGCCCACCGGCTCAGCGCGGACCCGGCGACCCGGGTGCTGCTGGTCGAGGCGGGCGGGTGGGACGGCAGCCCGTTCGTGCGCATCCCGAAGGCGTTCAGCAGGCTCATGGACGACCGGCGCACCGCCTGGCACTACCCGGCCGAGGCGGCGCCGGGACGGCGGGAGGTGTGGCAGCGCGGCCGGCTGGTCGGCGGCTCCAGCTCCGTCAACGGCATGGTCTACGGCCGGGGCGACCGCCTCGACTGGGACGGCCTGGAGCGCCTCGGCAACCCGGGCTGGGGGTGGGACACCATGCTGCCGATCTTCAAGCGGCTGGAGGACCATCCGCTGGGCGCGTCGCCCACGCGCGGGGCCGGCGGTCCGCTGCGGCTGTCGTCGGCGACCGGCACCGACGGGCTCTGCGAGGACGTGATCGCCGCCGGGGAGGCCCTGGGCTGGCGACGGTCCGACGACCTCAACGCCACCGAGGACGAGCGGATCGGGTACGTCACGGCGACCATCCGCGACGGCCGCCGGGTCAGCGCCGCCGACGCGTTCCTGCACCCGGTGCGGGACCGGCCGAACCTGACCGTCGCGGTGGGCACGGCCGTGCGGCGGATCCTCGTGCGCGGCGGCCGGGCGGTCGGCGTACGGGCCGGCAGCGGCGGTCGCACCGTCGACTACGCGGCGGCGGCGGAGGTGATCCTCGCCGCCGGGGCGATCGCCAGCCCGCAACTGTTGCAGGTCTCGGGCATCGGGCCCGCCGACACGCTGCGCCGGGCCGGCGTCGACGTGCTGCTCGACCGGCCCCGGGTGGGCCTCGGGCTGCGCGAGCACCGGTCGGTGCCGGCGCAGTTCCGGCTGGCCGGCGACGGCGGCTACAACCACATGCTGGGCAGCCTGCTCGGGCAGGGCCTGGCCACGCTGCGGTACGCGCTGACCCGGCGGGGGCCGCTGAGCCTGCCGGTGCACGACGTGGGGGCGCACATCCGGTCCACGCCGGACGTCGACCGCCCGGACGCCCAGCTGCTGGTCGCGCCGTTCTCGGCGGCCCCGCCCCGGCCGGGCCACGCGCTGGAGCTGGAGACCGAGGCGGGGATGATGGGCCTGTGCACGGTCACCCGGCCGGACAGCGAGGGTCACCTCGCCATCGTCTCGGCCGACCCGGGCACGCCACCGCGGATCGTGGCCAACTACTTCGCCACCGGGCACGACCGGCGGGTCCTCGTGGACGCGTTCCGCCGGATGCGGGAGCTGTTCGCCACCGCGCCGATCGCCGGGCGGATCGCCGCCGAGACGGTGCCCGGCCCGGACGTCCGCGGCGACCGGGAGATCGTCGAGGCGGCGCTGGCGGTGGGCTACTGCGGCTACCACGCGGTCGGCACCTGCGGCATGGGCCCCTCCGAGGAGCACGTCGTCGACGCCCGGCTGCGGGTGCGCGGCGTCGACGCGCTGCGGGTGGTGGACGCCTCGGTGCTGCCGGTGCTGGTGTCCGGGTACCTCAACGCGCCGGTGATGGCGCTGGCCTGGCGGGCGGCCGACCTGATCCTGGCCGACTGACTCCGGGTGGGCGGGGTACGGGAGCACAATCGACCGGACGACACACACAGGATTGGGGTTCGACTCATGGGTGACGACGCTGGCAGGCAGCCCGCGAAGGATTCCGGCACCTACCGGATCGGCGGCGACCTCCAGGTCGACCGGCTCGGCTACGGGGCGATGCAGCTCACCGGGCCGGGCGTGTGGGGCGACCCGAGGGACCCGGCGGAGGCGGTGCGGGTGCTGCGCCGGGCGTACGAGCTGGGCGTGACGTTCATCGACACCGCCGACTCGTACGGGCCGTTCGTCTCCGAGCTGCTGATCCGGCAGGCGCTGCACCCGTACGCCGACGACCTGGTCATCGCGACCAAGGCCGGGCTGACCCGCTCCGGGCCGGGCGACTGGCGGCCGGTGGGCCGGCCGGAGTACCTGCGCCAGCAGTGCGAGCTGAGCCTGCGCCACCTGGGCCTGGAGGCCATCGGGCTCTACCAGCTGCACCGCATCGACGCGAAGGTGCCGCTGGCCGACCAGCTCGGCGAGCTGGCGCTGCTCAGGCAGGAGGGCAAGATCCGGCACATCGGGCTGTCCGAGGTGACCGTCGCACAGATCGAGCAGGCCCGCCAGATCACGCCGATCGTGTCGGTGCAGAACCTCTACAACCTGGCCGACCGCAGCGCCGAGGACGTGCTCGACCACTGCGAGCGCAACGACCTGGCGTTCATCCCGTGGTTCCCGATCGCCACCGGCAACCTGGCGAAGCCGGGCGGCCCGCTGGAGGCGATCTCCACCGACCACGGCGCGACGCCCGCGCAGCTCGCGCTCGCCTGGCTGTTGCGGCGCTCGCCGGTCATGCTCCCCATCCCGGGTACGTCGTCGGTGGCGCACCTGGAGGAGAATGTGGCCGCCGCGCAGGTGCGGCTCACCGACGACGAGTACGCTGCCCTCGCGAAGGCCGCCTGAGCCGCCGCCCCACGGGGCGCACGGAGTCGCTAACCTGCTGCACGAGGGCGGCTCGGTGGCCGCTCCGCGGGGTGAGGAGACGAGGATGGCGCAGGCCGAGCGGGGCGAGGCGGTCGTGGACAGCCCGGTCGACTGGGTGGCCGACCACGTGCGGCGGTACGTGGCGACCGACGGCGCCGACGGCGGCACCTTCCACGGCTACGACGCCCTGCTGGTCACCACCCGGGGCCGCCGCTCGGGGCAGCTGCGGCGCACCGCGCTGATCTACGGCCGCGACGACGACCGGGTGGTGCTGGTCGCGTCCAACGGGGGCTCGGCGACGCACCCGGCCTGGTATCTGAACCTCGTCGCCGACCCCGAGGTGAAGATCCAGATCGGCGCGGAACGGTTCCGGGGCCGGGCGCGGACGGCGTCGACGCAGGAGCGGCCCCGGCTGTGGGAGCTGATGACGAACGTCTTCCCCACGTACGCGAAGTACCAGCGGGACACCGACCGGGAGATCCCCGTCGTCGTGGTCGAGCGCGCCTGACGCCGGGGGCATGACGCCTGGCCGGTGACGGTCGACCCAGGGTTCGACGGCCGCGAAGATCTCCGCGTGAGGCTTGACGATCTCGTGCTGCCATCGGTCGGCGAGGTCGCCCCCGCGTCCGTCGCCGGCGAAATCGTCGAAGTTGCCTACCAGGTCGAGAATGCTCGCCATGGCGTTCTTGATGCCGTCTCGCTGCAAGCCTCAGAGGGCGTAGCAGTCGGGGCGCACCGGGGCGTCGGTGAGCGCGCCCCGGACGACGGTGTAGGTGGTGCCGTCGAGGACGAGGCCGAGGTGCCCGACGAGCCGCAGCGGGCACCACGACTGGATGAGCACGTTGGTGGCCCCGTCGGCGAGGGTCGCGTTGTCGACGGGCCGGACCAGCTCGTCCTGGAGGGTGCGCACGGCCGTCCAGCGCACGTCGCCCGGGGTGTCGTCGCCGTCGTTGAGCGCGGTGAGGAAGCTCGACCCGATGGCCATCTGCTGGCAGGCCACGATGCCGAGGCAGTTGCCGAGGCCGAGGAACTTCGCGATGTCGGCGACGTAGGTGCCGTAGTGCGGGGTGCCGAGGCTGACGTACCGGCCCACCTTGGCGCCGCCGCCGAGGTTGCGGATGAGGTAGCGGGAGACCAGGCCGCCCTCGGAGTGGGCGACGAGGTCGACGCGGGCCGCCTCGGTGGCGGCGCGCACCTGGTCGACGTACGCGGAGAAGGCGCGGGCGGAGTCGGCGATGTCGCCGAGGCCGAGGCCGGGGAGCTGGAAGATCGACACCCGGAAGCCGTCGGCGCGCAGCCGGGCGGCGAGCGGCTCGTAGCCGAGGGCGGGGGTGCTGAGCCCGGCCACGACGATGACGGGGTTGGCGTTGGCGGCGGCCCTGGTGCCGGCGGGCGCTGCGGCGGCCAGGGACGGCCCGGCCAGCGCCACGGCGGCGGTCACGGTGGACGCGGCGAGGACGGCGAGGATCTTTCGGAGCAGCATGGCTGCACCTCCCGATGGGGTGTCCCGGCGGGGGCCGGATGGAGGCGAGGGCGTTCCGATCGATCGTGGAAAGATGATGGGGCTGGCGATCCAGCGACGTCAATGAAAAGTTACGCGCGGGTAACAGGTTGTCGCGCCCAGGGCGAATTACGGCGAACCGGGCTCATGATCGACTCCATGACGGCGAGGTGGCGGCATCCACGCCTCGGGATACCGCCACCTCGCCGACACGATCTTGCTACTCGCCGGTCACCTCGCCGGTCGCGCCGCCCGCCTCGCCGGACTCGGCCGCCTGGCGGAGCGCCCGGGTGGCCTGGTCGATCAGCTTCGTGGCGTCCGTGCGGCCGTTGACCTGGATCTCCACCTCGGACTCCCCCGCCTGCACCCGGACGCTCACCTCGGTGCGCTGCTGGTCCACCCAGCTCTGCAACAGGTTGAACAGCCCCGGCAGCAGCGCCTGCGCCACCACCGCGATGATCACCGCGTCGCTGAACCCGGGCCGCCCGCCGGTCCGGCCGCCCCCCGCGTCGCGCACCGCGGCGCGGAACTCCGGGCGCTGGTGGATCCAGGCCAGCAGCGGCACCCGGGGCGGTCGGGCGGCGCGCGGCGTCAGCACCAGCCGCACCGGCTGCCGGGCCTCGGCCGAGGTGCCCGTCGAGGTCTGCGTCACGTGGTCGCTCTCCTTCACTCTCCGCTGGGCTGGAACGTGATCCTGCCGTCAACCACCGACAGGACGCCGTCGACGCCGAACGATTCGTCGTCGGTGAACGGGGTGGCCCCGAAGTAGCCGTCGGTGGTGCCGGTCGCCCGCACCGACCCCTGCGCGTCGTACGGGGTGGACACCCGGGCCGTGGCGGGGCCGGTCAGCTCCACCGCGATCCGCGGGTACTCGGTTATCTTCCAGGCGATCTTCTTCACCGTGCTGCCGTTGTAGTAGCGGAAGGGGCAGCCCGCCGGGGCGGCCACCTTCTGCGCGGCGCAGGCGTCCAGGTGCCTGCGCACCTCCGCCTCGGCCGCCTCCCGCGCGCCCGGGGCCAACACCGGCTCCAGGCGCACCTGGCCCGCGCTGTCCATCCCGGGGACGACGGCGACGGCCTGCGCCGGGGTCTCCGCGAGCACCGTGCTCTGCCCGCCGACCGTGTAGACGCCGGGCAGCAACGCGAGGTCGTCGCCCTCGGGGTGCGTCTCGACGGGCACCCCGTTGACCGTCAGGCCCGCCTGCCCGCCGGGGACGCCCAGCGTGACCGGGGCGCCGGTGAGCCGCCACTCGTGGAACAGGCCCAGGGTCGCCGACTCCTCCCGGCGCAGCGACAGCTCGGCCGGCACTCGCTGGCCGGCGAGGGTGAACTCGACCTTCGCCGTCGCCTCGTCGCCGTCCCGGTCGACCGAGAGCACGTCGACGTCGTCGGGCGGCTGGTAGCCCTTCGCCTCGACCAGCGCGGCGAGCCGGTCGACGTCGCCAGCCGCCGACCGCGCGGCGGGGGTCACCAGCTCCAGGGCCGCCCGGGCGTCGTGGTCGGCCAGCGCCGAGAAGTAGCCGTTGACGGTCTCCGCCGGGCGGAACAGGGCCCACTGCGTCACCCCGAGCAGGGTGCCGCCGAAGGCGCAGGCCAGGACCAGCGCGCCGGCCACCAGCATCGCCCGCGGGGACGCGACCGCCCCGGGCCGCCCGAACACGTCGTCGGCGGTGACCGGCGCGGCGGCACCCTCGGATGCCGGGGTGAGCGCCTCCAGCCGGTCCAGCCGCAGCTCGGACGCCGGGTGGGTGGCGCAGACCGCCTCGTCCCAGCCGCTGCGCCCGCTCTCGAACGACTTGCGCCGCTCCAGCATGTCCCGCAGCCCATGGGCGTGGCCGGCGAGCACGGCGCCCGCGTCGGCCCGGTACTCGGCGGCCCGCACGTCGCGGGAGTGCAGCGGCAGCACCACGTACTTCATGGTGAGCAGCACGGGCCAGAAGAAGACGAACACCACGAAGTTGGTGGCCGGGTGCGGGAAGGTGCGCATCAGCCACGTCGGCACGGCGTGCACCAGCACCAGGGGCAGCGCCACGCCACGGACGAACGCGCTGGTCACCTCGTCGCCGGTGCGCCAGTGCACCAGTTCGTGGCTGAGCAGCGCCGCGATGTTCTCGTCCGGTTCGTCGAGCAGGCCGGTGGTGACCACCACGTGCCGGGCGTACGCGCGGGCGTTGGTGAGTACCGGGTCGTCCTCGATGAGCAGCGCGGGCACGGTGGGCAGGCCGAGGGCGCGCGCACAGTCGTACAGGATGGGTCGGAGCCGTTCTGCCTCGCGGCGGCTGAGCCTGCGCGCGCCGGAGACGACCAGCAGGCGCGGCTCCCACATGACCCGGTAGAGGGTGTAGAGCAGGCCGATCAGCGCGGCGGCGACCACCATCCCGGCCAGGCCGGTGAAGAGGTTCGCCGGCTCGTCGAACGCCCCGAGCCAGGGCCACACCAGCACCGCCAGGAAGCCGGCGAGGAAGCCGACCGCGAAGCCGGCGATGCCGCCGAGCACCCCGCCGGAGCGGGCGAGGAACGCGTCGAGCAGCGCGCCGACCAGCGGGGCGTCCCGCAGCACCTCCGGCAGCGCCTCGTCGGACCGGGTACCGCCGGCCACCAGGCCGTACCCGGCGAGGACGATCCCGCCCCACACCGCGAGGAGCAGAGCGACGGGTACGTAGAACCAGGTGGCCAGGAACGCGCCCAGCACCCCGCGCCAGTCCCGCAACACCCCGGCGCGCAGCCAGACGAGCACGCTCGGATACCCGGGGGGCCGGGCGGCGAAGCGCTGCGCGAGGCGGGACTGGCCCTCGCCGGTGGACGCGGAATCGGCGGGTGTTGCGGGGCCGGCCGGTGTGTCGGCTGCGGCAGGTCTGACGTGCGGGTCAGCGTCCGGGTCGCGCACGGCGGCTCCTCGACTCAACCGCCACGAGAGGGTGGCGAATGGGAACGGATAAGGGCACGGCGTATCGGACGGGCGGCTCGGCCGACCGTCGGAGGAATTGCGCAGGTGCGATGAATGCCGCCGATCCCATGCACGGGTGTCGACGACGACGCAGCACATTACCCGTCCATAGTGGATCTCGCCAGCGGGATTCCGACAATGGCCCGTGACTCCAGTCAGGGCGGGCGGCAATGAATTCACGAAAGGCGCACCTACCGGGCGGCCATGGTCTCGCCGGTACCGGAGTCACTGAGGTGATTGCCTCGTCGGCGACACGTTCCCGGGAAACGGGGGCGGTGGAATGGCAGCGACCCGCGGGGAAATGGTCAATGCGGCGCTCGCCGCCGGCCGGAGCCGGCCCGCCAGCCCGGCGGGCCGGGAGCGATCCGGCGGCGGCGCAGGCGTCCCGACCCCGACGAACACCCGCACCGGCGCTCGGGGAAGCCGCTCACCGACCGTGGATGTATCGGGTATCCGACAGAAACTCGCGAGAACTATCGACGATCTTCATCCGTTGATGGGTCAAGATTCTTCGCGATCACTGTGGACCGACACGACCGGGAGAGCCATGCGGGACAGCCTTCTCAGCACCGCCGACGAGGTGTTGGAGCGGCTCGAAGACGAGATCGCCTTCCTGGCGGAGGGCCTGGCCGGGGTGTCCGAACAGCTCACCTGCCTGACCACCGAGCTCGACGCCCAGCTCGCCGAGGGCATCCCCGACCAGGTCGGGCTCACCCTCGACCGGGTCGCCGCGCTCCTGGGCGACCAGGTGCTCAGCGACCTGACGGCCCTGGCCGGGCTCGGCGCGATCCGCCACGGCCACCCCCCGCACCGGGACGACGACAGCGTCCATGCGATCCCCACCCTGGCCACCGATGGGCTCCCCGCCGCCGGGCACGGCGGTGCGGACGCGCCCTCGGCCGACGACCTGCGGGCCCGGGGCGCAGCCGCCGCAGACCACCTGCGGCGGTTGTCGGCCTTCGTCACCGACCGGTTCGACCTGGCCCGCGCGGCGGCGGAGCGCGGTGACGCCGACCGGGCCCTGGAGGAGCTGCGGCTGACACGGGAGGCCGCCGACAGCTCACCCGCGGGCTACCAACTCTGGCTGACCTGCCTGGCCGACCTGCCCGGCTGACCCCCGCCCATCCCCGCGCCGCCCCGGGCCGCCCCCGGGGTTGGGGCCAGCAGGCCGGGGCAGCCTCTCGCCGTCGCCCCGACCACCCGACCCGCAACCGGCGACGGCCGGCGACGGCCGGGACGGGGATGATCTCGGGACGCTGCACAGCGTTATCCGACCATCCGGCGAGCAGCCCCGCGCGAGCCCCGTTGCTCTGCACCCGCATACGCGACGGACACTGACGGCAACCGACCACCCCATCCCGACATCATCCACGGTTGACCATATGGCGAGGTCAGTCCGGGTGTTGCGCATGTGGGTGCAGAGCAACGGGGCTCGCGCGGAGTCCGGCGAGGTCGCCGAGACATCACCAAGAGTTACCTCGACCCAGCCATCGCACGCGACCCCGCGAACGTCACGGTGGGTGATCAGCCCGCCGCGGGCCCGGGGGCCGCGACAGGGCGGACTCCCGCCACCACGGCACGCAGCTCCGGCTCGGGCACCCGCTCCGGTTCGGCCCGCGCGTCGACCGCCACCCCGGGCTCGATGAGCCGGAACGCCTCGCCGTCGCCGACGAGGCCGGTCACGTCGCCCTCGGTGAACTCGGTGAGCGGCCACGTCGCGGCGTCCCGCTCGTGATAGGCGGCAAGGAACTCGCGCAGCTCGGCGAGCGTGCCCAGCCGGCCCCCGCGCAGGACGTGCACCCGCAGGTCGACCCGCCAGCCCTCCTCGACCTGCCGCTCCCACACCCGGGTACGGAAGCGCACCCCCGCCCACTCGCTGGCGAAGTCGGACACCTCCCCGTCGACCCCCGCCGGCACGTATCCGATCACGAATCCGCCCAGGTCCTCGTTCATCGACGCCTCCCCTAGCCCGATCCGGCACCCACTCCGAATCTTGGACGTCTATCGTCCGCAGCGGACGACAACTGTCCAAGGTCCCGGCGAACAGGGGACGACACAGGGGCGGCGCGGTCAGCCGAGGAGCCCCACCAGGGCGTGGACGGCCGGGTTGGTGGTGTCGCGGGGCCAGGCGAGGGCGACGTCCACCGTGGGGGTCGGCGCGGTGAACCGGCGCAGCCGTACCCCCGGCACCTTCAACGCCCGCGCGCGACCGGCGGGCACGGCCGCTATCACGTCGCCCTGCGCCACGGCGCGCAGCAACTGCTCGTCGTCGGGCTCCTGGCGGACCAGCCGGAAGCCGCCGCCCGGCCAGACCTGCGCGATGGTCCGGTCGAACATGCCGGGGCCGTTGTCGCGGGGCCACATGACGGCCGGCAGGTCCACCACCTGGGCCCGGGTGATCCGGCGGCGGCCGGTGGCCAGCGGATGCCCCGCCGGCAGGGCCAGCAGCAGCTCCTCGGTGTCGACGGTGCGGCACGCGAGCACCGGCTCGTCGACCGGCGGGCGGACGAACGCCGCGTCGAGCCGGCCGGCGAGCAGCCCCGCGACGTTCGGCGCGGTCCAGGCGGTCTCGGCGGCGACCTCCACGTCGGGGTGGGCGGTGCGGAACCGGGCCACCAGGGTGTCCACCGGGCCGCCGCGGGCCGACCGGGTGTACGCGAGCCGCAGCCGCCCGCCCCGGCCCTGGACCAGATCCCTGATGCGGGCGGCGCCGGCGTCGACGTCGGCGAGCAGCCGGGCGGCCTCCGCCGCCACCCGCTGCCCCACCTCGGTCAGCGTGCAGCCCCGGCTGGTGCGGTGCAGCAGCGGCACGCCGAGCTGGCGTTCCAGGGCGCGGATCTGCTGGCTGAGCGCCGGTTGGGCGATGTGCAGGCGGGCGGCGGCCCGGGTGAAGTGCAGCTCCTCGGCGAGCACCGCGAAGTAGCGCAGCCGACGCAGGTCCGACCAGGCATCCATCCTCGGATCATAAGCGCCGCTTATCGCCGCCTGCCCGTTCCATCTTGGACGCCCGACCGGGCGGCCGGCCACGATCCGAGCAACGACCGGAAGGAGCAGGCGATGACGGAACGGGTGGACGTGGTGGTGGTCGGTGGCGGGATCATCGGGCTGACCGCCGCCGTGACCCTCCAGCAGCGGGGCGCGCGGGTGACCGTGCTGGCGGCGGACGACCCGGCGGACACGGTGTCGACGGTGGCCGCCGCCGTGTGGTACCCGACCCACACCGACGAGGACCCCCGGGTGCTGCGCTGGGCGAGCGAGACGCACGCGGAGCTGGGCCGCCAGGCGGGGGCGGGCGTGCCGGGGGTGGTGGCCCGGCCGACCCGGATGCTGCTGCGCCACCGCTACCAGGGCCCGCCGTGGTGGGCTGCGGCCACCGGGGACCTGGTGGTCGACCCGGCCGGGGCCCCGTACACGGCGGTGCTGCGGTTCACCGCGCCGACGGTGGAGATGACGCCGTACCTGGGGTGGCTGGCCGAGCGGATCGAGGCCGGCGGGGGGCGGGTGCTGCGCCGCCGGGTGCGGGGCCTCGCCGAGGCGTTCGACGTCGCCCCGACGGTGGTCAACGCGACCGGGCTGGCCGCCGGCCGGCTCGCCGCCGACCCTGCCGTGCACCCGGTGCGCGGGCACCTGGTGCTGGTGGCGAACCCGGGGCTGACCACGTCGGTGCGCGACGAGGACGACCCGGCCGGGATCACCTACGTGCACCCGCGCCGGCACGACGTGGTGCTGGGCGGCACGTACCAGCCGGGGGTGTGGGACACCGGGCCCGACCCGCGGACGGCGGCGGCGATCCGGCGACGGTGCGTGGCGCTCGTGCCGGAGCTGGCCGACGCGCCGGTGCTCGGCGAGCGGATCGGGCTGCGCCCGGCCCGGCACGGCGGCCCGCGGGTGGCGGCCGAGCCGGCGGGTCCCGCCGGGGGCCGGCTGGTGCACGCGTACGGGCACGGCGGCGCGGGGGTCACCCTCTCCTGGGGGTGCGCGGCCGAGGTGGCCCGCCTCGCCCTGGACGGCTGACCGCCGGCGCCAGGCGAGACCTGGGCCGGGCTCAGCGCAGCAGGCGGAACAGCACCAGGTAGCCGCAGTAGGCCAGCGGCATGAGCAGCACGCAGGTCACGAACCCGAGCGGCACGAACCGGGGCGGCGGCCCGTCCGCGCCGAGCGCCGGCCGCCCCCACCGGCCGAGCACCAGGTAGCCGGCGACGAAGCAGAGCACGGGCAGCGCCCCGCAGGTGGCCACGTAGACGGCCCCGGCGCTGGCCACCACGCCCGCGACGGCGAGCAGCACCACCGACAGCGCGACGCCGGCCGCCGCGCACGCCGCGTACACGGCCAGGGCCCGCGCCAGCGGCGACCAGGTTGGCAGCAGCGGCGGTCGGCGGCCGACGGCCTCCGTGACGCCGATCAGCCGGTCGGCCTCGTCGGCGAGCCGCCGGGCCTCGGCCAGCTCCGCGCCCGGGTCGACGCCCTCGGCGCGGGGCCCGGGCACCCCGGCCGCCGTCGGCACCGCCACCACCGCGCCGGTCGTCGTCGCACCCCGGGGGTACGCCCCGACGCCCGGCCGCCCCGGCGCGGCGGCTGCGCCGCCGACCCCCGCCGTCCCCGGCTCCGGCGCCGCGCCGGGCGGACCCGCCTCGGCCGCGGCCGGTGGGGTGGCGGCCGGTGGGGCGGGGGGCTCGCCGGCGGCGGGCGTCGGGTCGGCGGTGACGCCGGCGGCCTGGCCGAGCTGGTCGAGGCGGTGGGACTGGGCGTCGAGGCGTCGGGTGAGCTGGTCGAGCGTCGCGCGCAGGGCCGAGCGGCGGCGGTCGGCGGCGACGGCGTCCCGGTCGGTCTCGCGGCGCTGGTCGGCGAGCTGCCGGGCCAGGGCGGCGTACTCGGCGAAGGTGGCCACGGCTCAGCGCTCCTCGTCCCGTTCGTGCCCCGGCCCGGTGAACGGCACGATCAGCCGGGTGCGCTGGTCGTGCCGGTCCACCAGCAGCGCCCGGTCGGGGCGCGGGGTGTAGGCGAGGTCGTGCTCGCCCAGGTGCAGCCCCAGCTCCGCGCCGGGGACGTTCAACGCGACCAGGCAGGCGACGTCGTCGCGGTGGTGCGCCCCGCCGAGGTCGTCGGCGAGCCGGCGCAGCCCCCGCCACCAGCCCAGCAGGTGCACCCCGCGGCCCGGGCCCGCGCGCAGCAGGGCGCGCAGGTCGTCCAGGCCGGAGCGGAACGTGGTCGGGTCGGCGCCGGCGAGGGCGGCCGAGGCCGCGTCCGCGCCGAAGATCACCAGGTAGGTGCGGCCGGCGGCGCTGGGCCGGTCGGCGGCAGGCTGGCTGGCGGCGGCGAGGGCCGCGATCCGGTCGCGCAGGGCGGCCGGGTCGAGCCGCTCCACCGGGTGGCCGGCCGCGGCGAGCGCGGCGGCGGTCGCGTCGGCCACCGGGTCGACGGCGGCGACCAGCCCGGCGAGCAGGAACCGGGCCCCGCCGGGGGCGTGCTGCCGGCCGAGGCCCAGCGCGGCGGCGCGCAGCACCTCCGCGCCGACGGCCGAGGTGCCGACCACGGCCAGGTGCCGGCCCGGGGTGGCGTCGAGGGTGAACGAGGCGGGGCTGTTCGCCACGTCGACGACGCGGCCCACCAGGGCGACCGGGGGCCCGTCGCCGGGGCGCAGGGCGGCGAGGGCGGGATCGTCGTCCGGCCGCGCCGGATCGTATCCCCGGAAGACGGTGGGTGCGGCGGACCCGGCCGGCCGCTCGCGCCACAGCTCGTGGCGCAGCCGGGCCAGCTCGGCGCGGGCCGCGTACGCGTCGGGGAAGCGGACCAGGGTGTCGGCCCCGGCCGCCCCGGCGGCGGTGTTGAGCACGGCCGCGCCGATCGGCAGCGCGTCGGCGGCGGTGTTGAGCGCGTCGAGCACTCCCCCGCCGCCGGGCAGGGCCACCCGCAGCGGAAACTGCCCGAAGATCGCCTCGGCGCGGCCGTACAGCGACTCGATGCCGGCGGTGGACTGGCTGGCCAACACCAGGTGCACCCCGTACGAGCGGCCCTTGCGGGCCAGCTCCTCCAGCAGGTCGACGGCCTGGCGGGCGACGGCGTCGGTGCCGGCGAGCAGCACCTGGAACTCGTCGACGACCGCCACGATCCGGGGCACCGCCGCGTCGCGGGGCAGGTCGGCGAGCTTGGTGACGCCGTGCCGCTTGAGGACGCTCGCCCGCCGGTTCAGCTCCCGGCGCAGCTCCCGCAGCACGGCCAGGCCGTACTCCCGGTCGCTCTCGATGCCGACGACGCGGGCGTGCGGCAGCCAGGACGGGTCCCGCTCGGTGGGCACGAACTCGGTGAAGCTCACGCCCTCCTTGAAGTCG
This sequence comes from Micromonospora sp. NPDC002575, assembly GCF_042889525.1. Classification (NCBI taxonomy): domain Bacteria; kingdom Bacillati; phylum Actinomycetota; class Actinomycetes; order Micromonosporales; family Micromonosporaceae; genus Micromonospora; species Micromonospora sp. NPDC002575. The sequence goes on from NZ_JBIARA010000010.1 coordinate 145,310, forward strand.
AGCAGCCAGAGCTGGAGCTGGTCGGGGGCGTAGCGGGCGGCCAGCCCGTAGAGGGCGTCGAGCAGGAACACGGTCTTGCCGGCGCCGGTGCGGCCGGCGACCAGCCAGTGCGGGGTGGCGTCGTCGAAGGCGACGGTGACCGGCTGCCGCCCGGCCCGACCGACCACGGTGGACAGCCCGGCGGCGCTGGTCGCCGCCCAGCGGCGGGCCGGCAGCAGGTCGGCGAAGGCGGGCGGGGTGTCGCGGCGGGCGGCGGGGGCGAGGTGCGCGGCGAGGGCGGCCACGGTGGCCGGCGGCAGGTCGCCGTCGAGCACGACGGGGGCGGCCAGCCCGGAGCCGTCGGCGCTGAACGGGTGCCCGGGTGGGTCGCCGACGAGGGCGTACCGCTGCATCAGGCGCAGCGCGGTGGCCGCGCCCGGCGGCGGCGCGTCGGACCCGGCGGGGCTCTGCTGCCCGGCGACGCCTGCGGGCCCGGCGGGCCCGCGGTGGCCGGCGAGCAGCACGCAGACCGCGGCGGACGCCCCGGCGTGGGTGAGCGCGGCGAGCCGGGCCAGCTCGCGGGGGCCGGGCGCGGCGGCGGCGACCAGCACCAGCAGCTCGCGGGCGGCCGGGTCGGCCGCCTGGGCGGCCCGAGCGTGCCGCTCTGCCTCGTCGAGCAGCGCGGCGACCTCGGCGGCGGTGGTGGCGGTCGGGGCGAGCACCCCGGCGTCGAGCAGCGGGCGCAGCGGCAGGAAGGTGGCCCCGAAGGCCACCGTGTCGATCCCGGCGACCCGGACCGTGCCGGGCGGGGCGGTGGCGAGCAGGCGCAGCACCACCGCGCGCAGCAGCTCGCCGACGCGCGGGTCGCGGGCGTCGGCGTCGACGGTGAGGTGGCAGCCGCCGCCGAGCGGGACGAGCACGGGGAAGCCGCCGTCCAGTGTGGTCGCCTCGCCGACGCGGATCGGCGCGGGCGCGCCGGTCAGCGCGGTGACGCCGGGGGTGGGGGCGGCGAGCCGGCCGCCCACGGCGGCCAGCCGGGCGACGACGTCGGCGGCGGTGGGGGCGGCCGGGCCCGGCGCGCCGAGAAAGCGGCGGGCCCGGTCGAGCCGCTCGCGGGCCTGCCGATGGGCGCTGACCGCCTGACCGTACGCCGACGCGAGCCTGCCCACCCTCTGCTGCCCCCCACGCGCGATGGCCGTCTGGTCCAGCGAACCCTAACGGACGCGCGGCGGCGTCGGACAGTCCGCCGCGGCACCCGTGGCGACGGTGCCGACGGGGGCGGCCGGCGGCCGGGGTGGCGCCGCCGGCCGCCGGCCGTCTCCGGGTGCGCGGGGTCAGCCGGTGACGGCGGTGAGCGCCGGCAGGTAGCCCAGCCGGTAGCCGTCGGCGTTCGGGTGGTACGCCTCGATGACGCCGGTGACGTCGCGGATCCACGGCGCGGCGGCGCAGACGCCGTGCCCGGCGAAGTAGGGGCGGGCGTCGGCGAAGGTGGCCCCGGCCGCGGCGGCCCGGCCGGCGGTGATCGAGGCGAGCAGGTCGGCGGCGTCGTTGATGATGGTCCGCTTGTAGGCGCTCATCGCCAGCGCGCCGCAGGAGGTCGTCTCGAACAGGCGCGGGTAGCCGAGCACGACGAGCCGGGCGTTGGGGGCCTTGGCGCGGATCGCGGCGTAGGTGCGGTCGAGGCGGCCGGGCAGCTCCGTGGTGGCGAAGGCCCTGGCCTCGTCCACCGCGCCCTCGCAGGTGCTGGTGCTGCCGAACCGGCAGCTCGTGATGACGTCGACGAAGCCGGCGTCGTTGCCGCCGATGGTGATGGTGACCAGGGTGGTGCTGGCGCTCAGCGCGTTCACCTGCTTGTTGATCACGTCGGCGGTGACCGCGCCGCCACAGGCGGGGAACGCGAAGCTGGCGACCTGGTGGGCGGCGGCCCAGAGCGGGGCGTACGACTTGTCGCTGCGCAGGCAGGTGGACAGGTCGTACGGTCCGGCGCCGACGCCGGAGGAGTACGAGTCGCCCAGCGCCACGTAGTTGATCGCGGCGGCGGCGCGGCCGGGTTTCGCGGCCTGAGCGGCCTGGGCGGCCTGTTCGGCCTCGGCGGCCTGGGCGGCCTGGGCGACGCCGGGGGCAGCCGCCGCGCCGAGGGTCGCGGCGAGCAGGGCGGCCAGGGCGGTCAGGGCGCGGGCCAGCGGGCGGTGGGGCATGGGGAACCTCCGCGGGGGCAGGGGTGGTGGATCCTCGGAACCGCGCGCGTGGCCCAGGGGTGGTGGTTACTGGTCGGTAATGCTATCGAAACATTTCCATCGAGGGAATAGGGCGCGGACCGCCCGCCCGGGACACACCCGTTTACATCTGTCGATTAGGTTTGCCGGCGTACACCCAACGGAGGGAGTCCATTCCGTGCGACGTGTTCTCGCGGCGGCCATCGCCGCCCTGACCGTCTCCACCGCCGGCACGGTCGCGGCCGGCGCACCCGGCCACGCCGCCGCCCGATCGGGCTGGGGCCGGCCGGCAGCCGCCCAGGCCGCGCCCGCCCCCGGCAGCCCCGGCCTGGGCGACAGCTACTTCCCCGACTACGGCAACGGCGGGTACGACGTCGACCACTACGACGTCCGGCTGCGCTACGAGCCCGCCACCGACCAGCTCTCCGGCACCACCACGATCCTCGCCCGGGCCACCCAGGACCTGTCCCGGTTCAACCTGGACTTCGTGCTCGGCGTCCAGTCGGTCAAGGTCGACAGCTACCCGGCTGCCTTCGCCCGCGAGGGCGCCCACGAGCTGGTGATCACCGCGCCCCGCCCGATCGTCGCCGGCCAGTCCCTCACCATCGTGGTGCAGTACGCGGGCGTGCCGTCGCAGACCCGCGTCGACGGCTGGACCGGCTGGACGAAGACGGCCGACGGGGCGCTGGCCGTCAACGAGCCCGAGTCGGCCTGGTGGTGGTACCCGAGCAACGACCACCCCAGCGACAAGGCCACCTGGGACGTCTCCGTGTCGGTGCCGACCGGCGTCGAGGTGATCAGCAACGGGGTGCAGCCCCGGCCCCCGCTGGCCGAGCCCGGCAACCGCACGCGCTGGGGCTGGCGCAGCGCCACGCCGGGCGCGACGTACCTGGCGTTCCTCGCGATCGGGCAGTACGACATCGTCACCGACACCGCGCCGAACGGGCAGCCGGTCGTCAACGCGTACAGCACCACGCTGGGCGCGCTCGGGCCGGCCGCGCGGGCCAGCATCGGACGCACCGCCGAGATCGTCGACTGGGAGAGCGGGATCTTCGGGCCGTACCCGTTCGAGGCGCAGGGCGGCGTCGCCGCCCCGGCCAACAGCATCGGCTTCGCCCTGGAGACGCAGACCCGCTCGGTGTACGGGCCGGGCTTCTGGCGGCGCGGCTCGAACACCTACGTGGTCGTGCACGAGAACGCCCACCAGTGGTTCGGCGACTCGGTCTCGGTCGCCGACTGGAGCCAGATCTGGCTCAACGAGGGCTTCGCCAGCTACGCCGAGTGGCTCTGGTCGGAGGAGCAGGGTGAGGGCACCGCGCAGGAGTGGTTCGACTTCACCTACGCCAGCTACCCGGCCGACGACGAGTTCTGGCAGGTGCCGCCCGGCGACCCGGGCGCGAACAACGTCTTCGACGGCGCGGTCTACGACCGGGGCGCGATGGCCCTGCACCAGCTCCGGCTGGCCGTCGGCGACGCGGTGTTCTTCCGCATCCTGCCGGCGTGGACCGCCGCCCACCGCCACGGCAACGGCACGATCGCGCAGTTCCAGGCCCTCGCCGAGCAGGTCTCCGGCAAGGACCTCGACGCCCTGTTCACGACCTGGCTGTTCACCAAGGGCCGCCCGGAGCTGACGGCGGGCGGATCGGCGGCCCGCGCCGCCGCCCCGGCCGCCCCGGTCAAGCCGAAGTCGTGGGCGAAGGTCCGCGAGGCCCACGACCTGCTGCACTGACGCGCCGGCGGGCCGGGACACGAGGTCCCGGCCCGCCGGGCGGGGCCGTCAGCGGGCGGCCAGCGGCTGCCGCGCCGGGTCGACCGGGGCGGGCAGCTCGCCCACCCCGCCCAGGTAGGAGTGGATCGCGGCGGCTGCCGCCCGTCCCTCGGCGATCGCCCAGACGATCAGCGACGCGCCCCGGTGCATGTCACCGGCGACGAAGACGCCGTCGGCGGCGGTCTGCCAGTCCGGCCGGGCGTCGACCGCGCCCCGGGCGTTGCGGGCCACCCCGAACTGCGCCAGCAGCGGCTGCTCCTCGGTGCCCTCGAAGCCGATCGCCAGCAGCACCAGGTCCGCCGGCAGCTCCCGCTCCGAGCCGGGCACCGCGGTGACGATCCGCCGCCCGTCGCGCTTCTCGACGGTCACCTCGGCGATGCGTACGGCGCGCACCTGGCCGGTGCCGTCGTCCACGAACTCCTGCACGGCGGCGGCGAACACCCGCTCGCCGCCCTCCTCGTGCGCCGGGTAGCTGCGCAGGATCCACGGCCAGGTCGGCCACGGGTCGCGCGCGGCGTCGCGGGCGTGCGGCGGCTCGGGGTATAGGTCGAGCTGGTGTACGCCGGCCGCGCCCTGCCGGTGCGCCACGCCGAGGCAGTCCGCGGCGGTGTCGCCGCCACCGATGATCACCACGTGCTTGCCGGCGGCGTCGATGGGGGTGCCGTCGGGCAGCACCGCGAGGGCCGGCCGGCCCTCGCCCGCGGCGGCGACGACGCGGTTCGCGGCGACCAGGTGCGCCATCGCCTGGTGCACGCCGCGCAGCGCCCGGCCCGGGGTCTCCGGGGTGTCCCGGCCCTGCAACGCGCCGCAGGCGAGCAGCACCGCGTCGTGCGCCTCGCGCAGCTGCTCCGCGGTCACGTCGACGCCGACGTTCACGCCGGTGCGGAACCGGACGCCCTCCGCCTCCAGCTGGGCCAGCCGCAGGTCGATGTGCTGCTTCTCCAGCTTGAAGTCGGGGATGCCGTAGCGGAGCAGCCCGCCGATCGCGTCGTCGCGTTCGTACACCGTCACGGCGTGGCCGGCGCGGGCGAGCTGCTGGGCGGCGGCCAGGCCGGCGGGCCCGGAGCCGACCACGGCGACCGACCGGCCGGTCGGGGCCGCCGCCGGACGCGGCGCGAGGCCGCCCCGCGCCGCCGCGTCGGCGATCTCCACCTCGACCTGCTTGATGGTGACCGGCTGCCCGCCGCCGATGCCGAGCACGCACGCGGCCTCGCAGGGCGCCGGGCAGAGCCGGCCGGTGAACTCGGGGAAGTTGTTGGTGGCGTGCAGCGACTCCACCGCGGCGTCCCAGCCGCCGGTGCGGACCAGGTCGTTCCAGTCCGGGATGCGGTTGCCCAGCGGGCAGCCGTCGTGGCAGAACGGGATGCCGCAGTCCATGCAGCGGGTGGCCTGCTCGCGGATCAGCGCCTCGCCGGCCGGCGGGTACACCTCCCGCCAGTCGGAGATCCGCACCGGCACCGGCCGGCGCGCGGGCAGCCGCCGGTCGTAGCGCAGGAAACCGTTCGGGTCAGGCACGAGCCACCTCCTGGGCGACCGCCCGCGTGGCGGGCGGCACCGGCGCGGCGGGCGCGCTCAGCGCGCTCATCACCGCGTCGTCGACGTCACGGCCGGCGGCTTCGGCGGCCCGCATGATCTCCAGCACCCGGCGGTAGTCCCGGGGCACCACCGCGGTGAACTCCTCCACCGCCTCCGGCCAGCGCTTGAGCAGCGCCTCGGCGACCGCCGAGCCGGTCTCGGCGAAGTGCCGGTGCACCAGCTCGTGCAGCCGGTCGGACTCCTCGTCGCGCAGCGGGGACAGGTCGACCAGCTCCGTGTTGACCCGCCGCTCGTCGAGCCGCCACACGTACGCGGTGCCGCCGGACATGCCGGCGGCGAAGTTGCGCCCGGTCTCGCCGAGCACCACCACCGTGCCGCCGGTCATGTACTCGCAGCCGTGGTCGCCGACGCCCTCGACGACCGCCACCGCGCCCGAGTTGCGCACGGCGAACCGCTCGCCGACCCGGCCGCGCAGGAAGACCTCGCCGGCCGTGGCCCCGTACAGGATGGTGTTGCCGGCGATGATCTGGTCCTCGGCCCGCTCCCCCGGCGCGGCCTCGCCGTCGACGAACGGCGCGGCGGCGTCCGGGCGGACGACGAGCCGGCCGCCGGAGAGCCCCTTGCCGACGTAGTCGTTGGCGTCGCCGTGCAGCCGCAGGGTGACCCCGCTGGGCAGGAACGCGCCGAAGGACTGCCCGGCGGTGCCGCGCAGCAGGAACTCGATGGTGTCGGCGGGCAGGCCGGCCCCGCCGAAGCGGCGGGTGACCTCGCCGCCGAGCATCGCGCCGACGCTGCGGTGCTCGTTGCGCACCGCCACCTCGACCCGCACGGGCGTGCCGTCGGTCAACGCCGGCTGGGCCAGGGCGATCAGCTCGTTGTCCAGCGCCAGCTCCAGGCCGTGCTCCTGGGCCCGCACGCCGCGCCGGGCGGCGTCGGCCGGCAGCTCCGGCAGGTGCAGGACGCGGCCGAGGTCGAGGCCGTGGGCCTTCCAGTGGTCGATGGCCGGCACGACGTCGAGCAGCTCGGTCTGCCCGATCGCCTCCTCGATCGAGCGCAGGCCCAGCTCGGCGAGGTAGCCCCGGACCTCCTCGGCGAGGAAGAGGAAGAAGTTCTCCACGAACTCCGGCTTGCCGGTGAACCGCTCGCGCAGCACCGGGTTCTGGGTGGCGATGCCGACGGGGCAGGTGTCGAGGTGGCAGACCCGCATCATCACGCAGCCCTCGACGATGAGCGGGGCGGTGGCGAAGCCGAACTCCTCCGCGCCGAGCAGCGCCGCGACCAGCACGTCCCGGCCCGTCTTGAGCTGGCCGTCGACCTGCACGGTGACCCGGTCGCGCAGCTTGTTGAGCAGCAGGGTCTGCTGCGCCTCGGCCAGGCCCAGCTCCCACGGGGTGCCGGCGTGCTTGAGCGAGTTGAGCGGGGACGCGCCGGTGCCGCCGTCGTGGCCGGAGATGAGGATGACGTCGGCCTTGAGCTTGGCCACGCCGGCCGCGACGGTGCCGACGCCGGTCTCGCTGACCAGCTTGACGTGCACCCGGGCGGCCGGGTTGACGCACTTGAGGTCGTGGACGAGCTGCGCCAGGTCCTCGATCGAGTAGATGTCGTGGTGCGGCGGCGGGGAGATCAGGCCGACGCCGGGGGTGGCGTGGCGGGTGCGGGCGATCCACGGCCACACCTTGTTGCCGGGCAGCTGCCCGCCCTCGCCGGGCTTCGCGCCCTGGGCCATCTTGATCTGGAGGTCGTCGGCGTTGACCAGGTATTCGCTGGTCACGCCGAACCGGCCGCTGGCGATCTGCTTGACCGAGGAGCGGCGGGCCGGGTCGTGCAGCCGGTCGACGTCCTCGCCGCCCTCGCCGGTGTTGGACTTGCCGCCGAGGCGGTTCATCGCGATCGCGAGGGTCTCGTGCGCCTCGGCCGAGATCGAGCCGTACGACATCGCGCCGGTGGCGAACCGCTTGACGATCTCGCTGGCCGGCTCGACCTCGTCCAGCGGCACGGGCGGGCGGACGCCGGTGCGCAGGGTGAACAGCCCGCGCAGCGACCCGGCCTTCGCGGCCAGCTCGTCGACCTTGGCCGTGTACTGCCGGAAGACGTCGTACTGGCGGCTGCGGGTGGCGTGCTGGAGCAGGAAGACGGTCTCCGGGTTGAACAGGTGCAGCTCGCCCTCGCGCCGCCACTGGTATTCCCCGCCGACCTCCAGCCGGTCGGTCGCCACCGCGCCCGCCGCCGGCCAGGCCAGCGAGTGCCGGGCCGCCACCTCGGCGTGCACGCCGTGCAGGTCGACCCCGCCGATCGTGCTGGGAGTGCCCCGGAAGTAGCGCTCGACGAGGCGGGCGTCCAGGCCGACGGCCTCGAACACCTGCGCCCCGCAGTACGACGACACGGTCGAGATGCCCATCTTGGACATGATCTTCAGGACGCCCTTGCCGAGCCCCTTGACGTAGTTGCGCACCGCCTTCGCCGGCTCCACGCCGGTCAGGGCGCCGGTGGCGATCATGTCCTCGACCGACTCGAAGGCCAGGTACGGGTTGACGGCCGCCGCGCCGTAGCCGATCAGCACGGCCGCGTGGTGCACCTCGCGGCAGTCGCCGGACTCGACGACCAGCGCCACCTGGGTGCGGGTCTGCTCGCGGACGAGGTGCTGGTGCACGGCGGCCGTGAGCAGCAGCGACGGGATCGGGGCCAGGTCGGCGTTGGAGTCGCGGTCGGACAGCACCAGGATGCGTACGCCGTCCTCGATCGCCTCGGAGACGTGCCGGCAGATCTCGGTGAGCCGGGCCTTGATCCCGGCCCCGCCGTCGCGGACCCGGTAGAGCCCGGAGACCCGCACGGCCTTGAAGCCGGGCAGGTCACCGTCCTCGTCGATGGAGAGGATCTTGGCCAGCTCGTCGTTGTCGATCACCGGGTAGGGCAGCACGATCTGCCGGCAGCTCGCCGGGCCCGGGTCGAGCAGGTTGCCCTCCGCGCCGATGGTGTGCTGGAGGCTGGTCACCAGCTCCTCGCGGATGGCGTCCAGCGGCGGGTTGGTGACCTGGGCGAAGAGCTGGTGGAAGTAGTCGTAGAGCAGCCGCGGCCGGGTCGACAGCGGGGCGATCGGGGTGTCGGTGCCCATCGAGCCGAGCGGCTCGACGCCGGTGCGGGCCATCGGGGCGAGGAGGATCTTCAGCTCCTCCTCGGTGTAGCCGAAGGTCTGCTGGCGGCGGCGCACCGAGTCGTGGGTGTAGACGATGTGCTCGCGCGGCGGCAGGTCGCCCAGGTCGATCAGCCCGGCGTGCAGCCACTCCGCGTACGGCTGGGCGGCGGCCAGCTCGGTCTTGATCTCGTCGTCGGAGACGATCCGGCCGGCGACGGTGTCGACCAGGAACATCCGGCCCGGCTGGAGCCGGCCCTTGGCGACCACGGTGGCCGGGTCGAGGTCGAGCACGCCCGCCTCGCTGCCGAGCACCACCAGGCCGTCGGCGGTGCGCCACCAGCGCCCCGGGCGCAGCCCGTTGCGGTCCAGCACCGCCCCGACGACCTCGCCGTCGGTGAACGCGACCGACGCCGGCCCGTCCCACGGCTCCATGAGGCTGGCGTGGAACCGGTAGAAGGCGCGCTTGTCGGCGCGCATGTCGGGGTCGTTCTCCCACGCCTCGGGGATCATCATGAGCACCGCGTGCGGCAGGCTGCGGCCGGCCAGGTGCAGCAGCTCCAGCACCTCGTCGAAGTTCGCCGAGTCGGAGGCGGCCGGGGTGCAGACGGGGAACACCCGGCGGATGTTGCCGGGCAGGTTCGGGCTGCGCAGCAGCGCCTCGCGGGCCTGCATCCAGTTGCGGTTGCCGCGGATCGTGTTGATCTCGCCGTTGTGGGCGATGATCCGGTACGGGTGGGCCAGCGGCCACGACGGGAACGTGTTGGTGGAGAACCGGGAGTGCACCAGCGCGATGGCGCTGTCGACCCGCCCGTCGGTCAGGTCGGGGAAGAACTCGGGAAGCTGGTCGGGGGTGAGCATCCCCTTGAACACCATGGTCCGGCAGGACAGCGACGGGAAGTAGGCCGGCACGCCCCGCTCGGCGGTCTCCCGCTCGGCCTGCTTGCGGACGCAGAACGCCACCCGGTCCAGGTCGAGGCCGGACAGCGGGGAGCCGGCCGGGCCGGCGGGGGTGTCGGTGAGCCGGCGGGCGGCCAGGAAGACCTGCCGCACCCGGGGCATCGCCGCCAGGGCGGTCTCGCCGAGGCCGCTCGGGTCGGTGGGCACGTCCCGCCAGCCGAGGATCTCGGCGCCCTCGACCAGGGCGTACTTCTCCAGCACCCGGCGGGCGCGGGCCTCGCCGTCGTCGTCGGTCGGCAGGAAGACCAGGCCGGTGGCGTACTCGCCGGCGGGCGGCAGCGGGAAGTCGACGGCCTCGCGCAGGAACGCGTCCGGCACCTGGATCATGATGCCCGCGCCGTCGCCGGTGTTGTGCTCCGCGCCCCGGGCACCCCGGTGGTCCAGCCGGAGCAGCGCGCCGAGACCGTTGGCGACGACCGAGTGGGAGCGCCGGCCGTACAGGTCCGCCACGAACGCCACCCCGCACGCGTCGTGCTCGTGCGCGGGGTCGTACAGCCCGGCCGCGGGCGGGGCCGACTGCTGGCTGAGAGGGTACGGAAAGGCCACCGGGCCTCCTGTCGTCACTCAGGTTGGATCATGGTCGGGACGACGTCGGCCCTTATGGGTCTATTGAGTCTACGTTAGGGGTAGGCGCGCAAGGCCAGTTCAGATTGATCACACTTCCACATCCTGGGAAGGGTAGTCTCGCGCGGTGGATCACGTACGCGCTGAGACGACTGTGACGTTCGACCGGCTGGAGCGGTTCTACGACGCCGTGCCCCGCGACGCGGCCCGCGCCGAGGAGCACGGCCCCCTGGTCCTGTTCGTCCGGGAAGGGGCGGGATGGCCCTTCTATGCGCGTCCCCGCCTCGGCGCGGCCGGGCCGCCGTCCGTGGCCGACATCACCGCCGTGCGCCAGCGGCAGCGGGAACTCGGCCTGCCGGAGGCGTTCGAGTGGGTGCACGAGCGCACCCCGGACCTGCTCGCGGTGGCCCGCGCGGCGGGGCTGACCGTCCTGGAGGCCCCGCTGATGGTCCTCGACCCGGCCGCCCTGGCCGACCCGGGCGGCTTCAGCGACGTGCCGGTGCGCCTGCTGGACGCGGCCTCCCCCGGCCTCGCCGGCGACGTGGCCGCCCGCCGGGCGGTCGCCGCCGTGGGCTTCGCCGCCGCCGGCACCGCCCGGGGCGACGCCGGCCCGGCGCAGCGGGACGCGGCGATCACGGAGCTGGACGTGGCGGCGCTGGAGGAGGAGCGGTCACGCATCGCCGACGGCCGGCGGCTGTCCGCGCTCGCCGAGGACCCCGGCCAGGGCGCGCTGGCCAGCGGCATGGCGATGCGGGTCGGCGACACCGCCGAGATCGCCGGGGTGGCGACCCTGCCGGCCGCCCGCCGCCGGGGGCTCGGCGCGGCGGTCACCGCCGCCCTCGCCCACGCGCTGCGCGCCGCCGGCACCGACCTGGTCTTCCTCTCCGCCGGCAGCGAGGACATCGCCCGCGTCTACGTGCGGGTCGGCTTCCGCCGGATCGGCACCGCCTGCATCGCCGAGCCCGCCGCGATCATCTGACCCCGCCGCGACGCCCGGCGGGGGCGCGGCGGCGCGGGGGCGCGGCCCGGCGGGGGCGCCGCGATGTCGGCGACATAGCGGTTTCCCCGCGCCCTGATACCGCCATGTCGCCGACATGACGCCCCCGTCCTGACGGCCCGGCCCGGGGCCGGGCCGTCAGGACGGGGGACGCCACTGCGCGGCGGAGGCCGCCGCGCCGGAGAGCAGGCGGGGACTGATCGCGCCGAGGGCGGCGTCGCGCGCCCGCAGGGCGAGCCGGCCCCGGGCCTGGAGCACCGCCGACATCCGGCGGGTCTGCCGCACCACCGTCGCCGCGCGGGGCCGGCGCAGCCGGTCGTACGCGGCCACCGCGTCCGGCAGGCGCGACTCGCGCAGCAGCGAGGCGAGGGTGGCGGCGTCCTCGAAGGCGAGGCACGCGCCCTGGCCGAGGTGCGGGGGCATGGCGTGCGCGGCGTCGCCGAGCAGCACCACCCCGCCCGGCCCGGCCGGGAAGCCGTACGAGCGGGGCAGCGGGCGCAGCTCGCGGATCTCCTGCTGCACCAGGTCGGCCGGGTCGGTGGCGTCGAGCAGCTCGCCGACCGGCGCGGGCCAGCCGGCGTACCAGCGGCGCAGCAGGGTGAGCTGGGTCTGCGGCGGCTCCGGGCGGGGCGCGCCCGCGGCGGTGGCCACCCAGTAGATGCCGCCCCGGCTCGACGCGCCCGACGAGCCGCGCTCGCCCAGCGAGGCGGACACGAAGCGGTAGCCGGCTCCCAGCGTCTCCCCGCCGACGGGCGCCTCGGCCGGCAGCCGGGGCGCACGGTACCAGGGGATCACCGCCCGCCAGGCGGCGCAGCCGGAGCTGACCACCCGGGACTCGGGGGCCAACTGCCGGCGGATCTCGCTGTCGGTGCCGTCGGCCGCGACGATCAGGTCGGCCTCGAAGCGCTGCCGGCCGTCGCCGACCGAGGGGCGCTGGCCCGGCTCGGCCCGCACGGTGCGCACGCACACGCCGGTGCGCAGCTCCACCCGCTCCCCGAGGCCGGCGATCAGCGCGTCGTGCAGGTCCTCCCGGTGCACCACCACGGGCATCCGGTCGGCCGGGGTGGGGCGGGGCTGCACCAGCCACTGCCCGTCGGGGCGGCGCACGCCGCCGTCGGGCAGCGGCGTGGCGATCGCGTCGAGCCCCGCGCCGAGGTCGAGGGCGCGCAGCGCGCGTACCCCGTTGGGCCAGAGCACGACGGCCGTCGGGTCCGGGCGGACCCGGTCGGCGCGCTCCAGCAGGGTGACCTGCCAGCCGGACCGGGCCAGCGCGCCGGCGACCGCCAGGCCGCCGATCCCGGCGCCGACCACCACCGCGGTACGCATGCCGGCCCCTCCCGCTCAGCTCTCGCGGTCGGCGGCGCGGGTGCCGGTGGCCCCGGCTGCCTCGTCGCCCGCCTCGTCGGTTCCGTCGGCCCCGGCCTCCCCACGGTCGGCGTCGCCGGTCGCGTCGGGGACGGCCCCGGTCTCCCGGTACGCGCGGAACTGCTCCTCGCTGACCACCCGGTAGCCCTCCGGGGCGGCGGCACGCGCGCCGGCCTCCCGCTCGGACAGGTCGAGCTGCGACACGTCGCCCCCGGTCGGGGCCGGCTTCGGGGCGGGGCCGCCGACGGGGACGAGGTATTCGCGGGGCCCGCGCACGCGCAGGAAGTAGATCAGCGCGCCGGCGAAGACCAGCGCGGCCGTCCAGACGTTGAGCCGGACGCCGAGGATGTGGTTGGCCTCGTCGGTGCGCATCAACTCGATCCAGAACCGGCCGGCCGTGTAGCCCATCACGTAGAGCGCGAACGCCCGCCCCCGGCCCAGGCGCAGCCGCCGGTCGAGGACGAGGACCAGGGCGGCGACGCCGACGTTCCACAGCGCCTCGTAGAGGAACGTCGGGTGGTAGAGCCCCGGCAGCAGCACGGGCTCGCCGTCGACGACCTTGGCGTGGCCCGGGTTGCGCGGGTCCATGTCGTGCACCCGCAGCCCCCACGGCAGGGTCGTCAGGCCGCCGTAGAGCTCGTTGTTGAACCAGTTGCCGAGCCGGCCGACCGCCTGCGCCAGCGGGAGCCCCGGGGCGAGCGCGTCGGCCACCACCGCGAACGGGATGCCGAGCTGGCGGGCCGCGATCCACGCGCCGAGCGCCCCGCCGGCCACCGCGCCCCAGATGCCGAGGCCACCCTCCCAGATGGCGAACGCCTTGAGCGGCTCGCCGCCCGCGCCGAAGTATTTCTCCGGCGAGGTGATCACGTGGTAGATCCGGGCGCCGATGATGCCGGTCGGCACGGCCCAGACGGCGATGTCGAGCACCGCGCCGGGGGCGACGCCGCGCTGACGCAGCCGGCGCTCGGTGACCACGCAGGCCACCGCGATGCCGGCGATGATGCAGAGCGCGTACGCCCGCAGCGGCAGCGGGCCGAGCTGCCAGACTGCCGTGCTGGGGCTCGGCAGGGCCGCCTGGGGAATCGTGGAGGCGAGGGTCACGGGTGCACACGCTACCGCCGCCCGCCGCCCCGGCGGCACCCCGGGCGGGTAACCGGTCAGCGCTGCGGGTGGCGGACGCCCTCGGCCAGCTCGGCGCTCAGCGCCCGCAGGGCGGTCAGGCCGGCGGCCGGGTCGGGCGCGTCGAGCAGGCAGCGGATCAGCGCGCTGCCGACGATCACGCCGTCGGCGTACCCGGCGACGGTGCCGGCCTGCGCGCCCGTGCCGACGCCGAGCCCGACGCCGACCGGCAGGTCGGTGACCTCGCGCAGCCGGGAGACCAGGATCGGCGCGGCCTCCGAGGTCTGCGACCGGGCGCCGGTGACGCCCATGATGGCGGTGGCGTAGACGAAGCCGCGGCAGTGCTCCACGGTCATCCGCAGCCGCGCGTCGGTGGACGACGGGGAGACGAGGAAGGTGCGGTCCAGGCCGTGCGCGTCCGAGGCGGCCAGCCACTCGTCGGCCTCGTCGGGGATCAGGTCGGGCGTGATCAGGCCCGTGCCGCCGGCCGACGCGAGGTCCCGGGCGAACGCGGCGACGCCGTACTGCTCGATGGGGTTCCAGTAGGTCATGGTGACCACCGGCGCGCCGGTGGCCGCGACCGCCTCGACGATGCGCAGCGTGTCGGCGGTGCGTACGCCGCCGGCCAGGGCGATGTCGCTGGCCTTCTGGATGACCGGGCCGTCCATCACCGGGTCGGAGTAGGGGATCTCCACCTCGATGACGTCCACGCCGGCGGAGACCATGGCGGTCATCGCGGCGATGCTGCCCTCGACGGTCGGGAAGCCGGCCGGCATGCAGCCCACCAGCACGGCCCGCCCGTCGGCGCGGGCCTTGTCGAACGCGACCCCGATGCGGCTCACGAGTCACTGCTCCTTGTCGAGGATGCCGAAGTATTCGCCGGCGGTGTGCACGTCCTTGTCGCCGCGGCCGGAGAGGTTGACCAGGATGACCGGCTCCCGGCCCAGCTCGGCGGCGAGCCCCGGGGCGATCTTGCGTGCGCCGGCGAGGGCGTGCGCGCTCTCGATCGCCGGTATGATCCCCTCGGTGCGGCAGAGCAGCTCGAACGCGGCCATCGCCTCGGCGTCGGTCACCGGCAGGTAGCTCGCCCGGCCGCTGTCGTGCAGCCACGCGTGCTCCGGCCCGACGCCCGGGTAGTCCAGGCCGGCCGAGATGGAGTGCGACTCGATGGTCTGCCCGTCGGCGTTCTGGAGCACGTAGGTGCGGGCGCCGTGCAGCACGCCGGAGGTGCCGCCGGTGATGCTGGCCGCGTGCCGGTCGGTGTCCACGCCCTCCCCGCCGGCCTCGAAGCCGTAGAGTCGCACGCCCGCGTCGGGCACGAAGGCGTGGAAGATGCCCAGCGCGTTGGAGCCGCCGCCGACGCAGGCCGCGACGGCGTCGGGCAGCGCGCCGGTCGCCTCCAGGCACTGCGCGCGGGCCTCGACGCCGATGCCCCGCACGAAGTCCCGGACCAGCTCGGGGAACGGGTGCGGCCCGGCGGCCGTGCCGATGAGGTAGTGCGTCTCGTCGACGTTGGCGACCCAGTCCCGCATCGCCTCGTTCATCGCGTCCTTGAGGGTGCGCGAGCCGGTGGTGACCGGGACGACGGTGGCGCCGAGCATCCGCATCCGGGCCACGTTGAGCGCCTGCCGCTCGGTGTCGACCTCGCCCATGTAGACCACGCATTCGAGGTCGAACAGGGCGGCGGCGGTCGCGGTGGCCACGCCGTGCTGGCCCGCGCCGGTCTCGGCGATCACCCGCCGCTTGCCCATCCGCTTGGTCAGCAGCGCCTGGCCGAGCACGTTGCGCACCTTGTGGGCGCCGGTGTGGTTGAGGTCCTCCCGCTTGAGCAGCACCCGCGCGCCGATCTTCGCGGAGAACCGGTGCGCCGGGTAGAGCAGCGAGGGGGTGCCGGCGTAGTCGTGCAGCAGCGCGTCGAACTCGGCGCGGAACGCCTCGTCGGACATCGCCTTGCGGTACGCGGCGTCCAGCTCGTCGAGCGCCGCGACGAGCGCCTCCGGGACGAACCGGCCGCCGAACCGGCCGAAGTGACCGGCGGCGTCGGGGAGCTGACCGGCCGGGGCCGGTTCGGTGGCGCTCATGGCGGTGTCCTCTCGCTGCTGACTTCTCGCCCCGGATCGCTCGACGCGCCGGGCGGGACGCCCGGCGTGGCTCAGCGCGCCGGGCGGGGCGTCGCCGGGTGGTTGCCGGCGTTGACCAGGGCGGCCACCGCCTCGCGGGGGCTGGACTGGGTGACCAGGCCCTCGCCGACCAGGACGGCGTCGGCGCCGGCCGAGGCGTACCGGATCAGGTCGTGGGGGCCGCGCACACCGGACTCGGCGATCTTGACGACGTTGCTGGGCAGGCCGGGCGCGATCCGCTCGAACACCGACCGGTCGACCTCCAGGGTACGCAGGTCGCGGGCGTTGACCCCGATCACCTGCGCGCCGGCCTCCATGGCCCGGTCGGCCTCCTCCTCGGTGTGCACCTCGACCAGCGCGCACATGCCGAGGGACTCGATCCGCTCCAGCAGCCCGACCAGCGCGTTCTGCTCCAGCGCGGCCACGATCAGCAGGACCAGGTCGGCGCCGTGCGCGCGGGCCTCGTGCACCTGGTAGCTGGAGACGACGAAGTCCTTGCGCAGCACGGGCACCTTGACCGCGGCCCGGACGGCGGCCAGGTCGTCCAGCGAGCCGCCGAACCAGCGCCCCTCGGTGAGCACGCTGATGACCCGCGCGCCCCCGGCGGCGTAGTCGGCGGCGAGGACCGCCGGGTCGGCGATCTCGGCAAGCTGCCCCTTGGACGGCGACGAGCGCTTCACCTCGGCGATCACGGCCACACCGGGCCGGCGCAGGGCGGCGTACGCGTCCAGCGGCGGCGGCGCGGCGGCGGCGAGCTGGCGGATCCGCTCCAGCGGAACCTGCTCCTGCCGCCGGGCGACGTCCTCGCGGACGCCGGCCAGGATCTCGTCGAGGACGCTTCCGGACGCCGCCGGACCGGCCCCGTCCCCCTCCGCGTGCGCATGCTCAGCAGTCACCAACGGACTCCCCTCTCCGGGTGTCATGGGCCGATGCTAGGGGGCGCCACCTGGCAGCACGTGCCGGGGGTATGGCGCTCCTCACGAGATGGGCTGCGGCATAATGGCCGACTTCCGGTGAACGGTGGATCACCGAGCGCGATCTACCCCATCGATCGGGGTGACCCTCCCGCCGCCCATGCCATCGATGATCACCCATCTTCATCGGATCATTGTCCGCCGGAGCCGGTGCGCGCGCACGCCGGCCGATCACCCCGCGGGCGCGCCCGGCCGACGCCCCACGCGCACGCCGGCGACGCCGGTCGATGTTGTGACGAAGCTCAAGGCCGAACGGCCCTGCCCAGGTGGCCGGGCCAGGCGGACAGTTGACGTGGCGGTGACCACGGCGAAACGTGAGCCGGGCATCGTGGGACTCGGGCAGACTCGACGAGGGGCCTGCCCGCGGCCCGTCGGGCGGCCGCGGCGAGCAGCCGCCCGATCCGTCGGAACGATCTCGTGTGGGGTGACCAGATGAGCACTGCCGGGCCCAACCCGACCATCGGACTGACCACCATCTCCCGCACCGTGGCGTCGCTCGCCGTCGGCGTGGTGCACACCCTGGAGCGGGCCGTCGTGGGCGACGCCCGGGTGCGCACCGCGCGCGGCAACGCCTGGGAGGCCGTCTGCGCCGACCGGGCCCGCGCCGACCAGCGCGCCGAGCTGGACCGCCTGGTGGCCGAGCTGGCCGCCGCCCGCGCCGCGACGCGGGACCGCCAGCCGGTCGGCTGACCCCGGCCGCCCGCTCCGCCCCGCTGCCCGCCAGTTCGCCGGCCCGCCGGCCCGCCCGCCGGTGGGCCGGTTCGCCGGTCAGTCGGCCGTCGGGTCCTCGCCCCGGTCCAGCGCGTCCCACGCCTCGGTGGCGCGCCGCCCGGTCACCGGGCCCGCTGCGGCCTCCGCCGGGGCGGGGCCCGTGCCGCGCCGGGCCGGGCGCTCGTAGCGCGCCCCCATCGCCGGCCAGCCCGCGCCGCGCGACGCGACAAGGCCGCCACCGAGGGCGGCGATCAGGCCGCCGACCAGGCAGAACGCCGGCCACTGCCGGCTCACCGTGCCGGCGAACGCGGCCACCAGGCCGTAGCCGCCGCCGACCGCCACGGCCGCGCCGAGCGCCAGCAGCAGGACGCCGACCAGCCGACGTGCCACCCCCCGGGTGGCCAGCACCGCCCCGCCCCCGGCCAGCCCGACCACCGCGAGCGCGGGCAGCCAGGGCAGCAGGCCCGCTCCGGTGCGGGCCGCGCGCACCGGGGGCAGCGGCGCCGGCCGGGCAGCCAGCTCCACCGCCCAGGTCCGGGTCGAGGCCCACAGCGCCAGGCCCGCGCCGGCCAGGCAGAGCAGCACCGCGTACGTCAGCTCGCGCCGCCCCCGCGCGGCCGGCGAGCCGGCCCCGAAGGTCTCCCCGTCGGTCGCCGGCCCGGTCACCGCGGCCACCCGCCGCCCGGGGTCGCGACGCGCCGCCCCACCGGGCTCACCGGGCCGGCCGCAGCGTCTCGGCGGCGGCGATGGCGGCGAGCACGGCGGCGGCCTTGTCGCGGGTCTCCTGGTCCTCGGCGGCCGGGTCGGAGTCGGCCACCACCCCCGCGCCGGCCTGCACGTACGCGCGACCGTCGCGGATCAGCGCGGTGCGGATGGCGATCGCCATGTCCAGGTCCCCGCCGAAGCCGAAGTAGCCGACCGTGCCGCCGTAGAGGCCGCGCCGGACCGGCTCCAGCTCCTCGATGATCTCCATGGCCCGGACCTTCGGCGCGCCGGACAGGGTGCCGGCCGGGAAGGTCGCGGCCAGCGCGTCGAACGCCGTCCGCTCCGGGCGCAGCTCACCGACCACGGTCGAGACGATGTGCATGACGTGGCTGTACCGCTCGATGGTGGCGAACTCCGGCACCTGGACGGTGCCCGGGCGGCAGACCCGGCCCAGGTCGTTGCGGCCCAGGTCGACCAGCATGACGTGCTCGGAGCGCTCCTTCGGGTCGGCGAGCAGCTCGGCGGCGAGCCGGGCGTCGGCGTCCGGCGTGCCGCCGCGCGGACGGGTGCCGGCGATCGGGTGCAGCAGCGCCCGGCGTCGGCCGTCGGGGCCGGCGTTGACCTTCAGGTGCGCCTCGGGCGACGAGCCGACGACGTCGAAGCCGTCGAAGCGCAGCAGGTACATGTAAGGGCTCGGGTTGGTGGTGCGCAGCACCCGGTAGACGTCCAGCGGGTCGGCGTCGGTAAGCCGCTCGAAGCGCTGGGCCAGCACGATCTGGAAGCACTCCCCGGCCCGGATCGCCTCCTTGGCCGCCTCGACGGCCTTCGGGTAGCCGCCGGGCTCGGTGCGGCTGACCACGTCGCCGACGGCCGGCCGGTCGACCGTGGAGATCATCGGCGGGATGGGGCGGGACAGCGCCGTGGTCATCGCGTCCAGCCGGCCCACGGCGTGGTGGTAGGCGGCGGCGACCAGGGCGTCGCGGCCCGGCTCGTCGGCCGGCGGGAGCACCGCGTTGGCGATCAGGATCGCCGAGCCGTCGTAGTGGTCGAGGACCACCAGGTCGGTGGCGAGCATCATGCCCAGCTCGGGCAGGCCGAGGTCGTCCTCGGTCAGCTCGGGCAGCCGCTCGAAGCGGCGGACCAGGTCGTAGCCCAGGTAGCCGACCATGCCGCCGGTCAGCGGCGGCATGCCGCTGGCCGGGTCCCACGCCGGGCCGGCGAGGGCCTCGACGGTCTCGCGCAGCGCCCGGACCGGGTCGCCGCCGGCGGGCAGCCCGGCCGGCGGCGCGCCGGTCCAGCACGCCGCGCCGTCGCGCTCGGTGAGGGTGGCGCTGCTGCGCACGCCGATGAACGAGTATCGCGACCAGGCCATCCCCGCCGAGCCGGCCCCCTGCTCGGCGGACTCCAGCAGGAACGTGCCCGGGCCGCCGGCCAGCTTGCGGTAGACGCCCACCGGGGTCTCCGCGTCGGCGAGCAGCCGCCGGGTGACCGGGACGACCCGCCAGCGGGCCGCCAGGTCGGCGAAGGTGGACTGGTCGGGGCTGACGACGCCGTCGGTCATGCGGGCCCCCCGGCGGCGGCGACCGGCAGCTCGGTGAAGAAGCAGGTGCGCTCGCCGGTGTGGCAGGCCGCGCCGACCTGGTCGACGCTGACCAGCAGCGCGTCGCCGTCGCAGTCCAGCGCGACCGAGCGGACGTGCTGGAGGTGGCCGGAGGTGGCCCCCTTGACCCAGTACTCCTGGCGGCTGCGCGACCAGTAGGTGGCCAGGCCGGTGGTGAGGGTGCGGTGCAGCGCCTCGTCGTCCATCCAGGCGACCATCAGCACCTCGCCCGTGTCGTGCTGGCGCACCACGGCGGCCACCAGTCCGTCGGGGGTGCGGCGCAGCCGCGCGGCGACGGCCGGGTCGAGCCGGGACGGGCGGGCCGGGCCGGGCGTCGCCGCCGGGGTCTTGCGGGCGTTGGCGCCGGTCACCGGCGCGTCAGGTACGGGCACAGTCACCCATTCTCCCGCACGCGGCGAGGGCACCGGCGACGGCTCCCGCCGGGCGGCCGGCGACGGCCCGGGCACGCCGGCCCGCGCCGGCACGGGCCCGCCGGTGAGCTGCGCGAGGTAGCGGTCCAGCCGCCCGTCGGACAGGGCCTCGGCGAGGTCCGCGCCGGCGACGGCGGCGATCTCCTCGGCGTACGGGCGGATCAGCGGCACGGTGCCGGTGACCAGCCGCCCGGCGGCGGCCCAGAGCTGCCCGACGGAGCCGGGGCGCACGCCGAGGCAGAGCAGCATGTCGTCGCGGTATCCGGGCGGGGAGACCGGCAGGTCGAGAGCGGCGGCGAACGCCGCCCGGCGGGACACCACCCGCACCGACGGGTTGGCCAGCCGCAGCACGGACGGGCAGAGCCGGGCCAGGTCGGCGGCGGCCAGCCGGACGCCGGGGTGGTCGCCCCGGGCCCGGGCCCCGGCGACCTTACCGAGCGTGGCGATCAGCTCCTCCAGCCGCGGCTCGTCGGCGGGCTGGCAGAGCATCGGCAGGTCGATGCGGGTACGCCACCGCTCGTCGGCCCAGAGCAGCCGGATCGGCGCGGTGACCGGCAGCCCGAACGCCCACTCGGCCGGCTGGGCGAGCCGGTCCAGCCAGGAGCGGACGTCGCGGACGGCCACCGAGACGTGGGTGAGCCGGCCGCCGCTCTCGGCCAGGTATGCGCGGCGGGCGGCGTACGGGGCGTTGATCGGCGGCCCGGCCGGGCGGGCCGGCGTGGCGTCGGTGACCAGCACGTCGAGGTCGACGTCGCTGTGCGCCGTGGCGGCCCGGCGGGCGTGGCTGCCCCGCAGCAGGATGCCGACGACGGGGCGCTCGGCCCCCTGCCGCAGCCG
The DNA here is from genome assembly GCF_042889525.1 of Micromonospora sp. NPDC002575. NCBI lineage: Bacteria > Bacillati > Actinomycetota > Actinomycetes > Micromonosporales > Micromonosporaceae > Micromonospora > Micromonospora sp. NPDC002575. The sequence continues at coordinate 166,322 of NZ_JBIARA010000010.1, forward strand.
GGCGGCCCAGTCGTCGAGGAATCCACTTTCCGGTGACGCAGCGTGACCCACCGCGCCATCGTGCCGTACGCCCGATCGGGGCGCAATGCCCGATGCCGGACGCGCTGTCCGGTCGGAGGGTTGACGCCCGGTCCGAAGGCTAGTGCCCGACGGTTCTCTTTCCTGCCCCGGGGCACCTTTCGCCGCCGCCCAGCACGGCCGACCCGCCGGCCAGCACGGCCGGCCCGCCGCCCAGCACGGCCGACCCGACCCGCCGGCAGCCCCGCCCGAACCGGGGACGGTCCCGCCCGAACCTCCGCCCGAACCGGGGACGGTCCCGCCCGAACCGGGGACGGTCCCGCCCGAACCGGCGGCAGCCCGTTGCGGGCGGCCCTCCCCCTCACCTACCGTGGAGTTCATCGGGTGATGAATTCTTTCCGAGGGGGTGGCGATGGACCACGCGATCGCGGTCCGCGACCTGGTCGTGGACCGGGGCCGACGCCGGGTGCTGCACGGCGTGACCTGCGCGGTGCCGCGCGGCGCCGTCACCGGCCTGCTCGGGCCCAGCGGCAGCGGCAAGACCACCCTCATGCGGGCCGTCGTCGGGGTGCAGAGGGTCCGCTCGGGCTCGGTGACCGTCCTCGGCCGGCCGGCGGGCTCCCCGGCGCTGCGCAGCCGGGTGGGCTACCTGACCCAGGCGCCCAGCGTCTACGCCGACCTCACCGTCGCCGAGAACGCCCGCTACTTCGCCGCCCTGCACGGCCGGGGCCGGGCCGAGGCGGAGCGGGCCGTGGCCGACGTCGGGCTGGCCGACGCCGCCGGCCAGCTCGTCGGCGCCCTCTCCGGCGGGCAGCGCAGCCGGGCGTCGCTGGCCTGCGCCCTGGTCGGCGAGCCGGAGCTGGTCGTCCTCGACGAGCCGACGGTCGGGCAGGACCCGGTGCTGCGGGCCGACCTGTGGGCCCGCTTCCACGCCCTCGCCGCCGCCGGCACGACCCTGCTGGTGTCCAGCCACGTGATGGACGAGGCGGCCCGCTGCGACCGCCTGCTGCTGATCCGCGAGGGCCGGCTCGTCGCCGACGACACCCCCGACGCGGTCCGCGCCGCCGCCGGGGTCGACGACCTCGACGAGGCGTTCCTGCGCCTGATCCATGCCAGCGAGGCGGCTACCGGGCAGGACGGCGGGGGGCGGGGCGGCGGCGGGCGGGCTGACGGCGTCGGGCGGGCGGCCGGCGAGGGGGCGGCGTCGTGAACGCGCGCATCCTGGCCGCCACCACCGGCCGCGTCCTGCGCCAGCTCCGGCACGACCGGCGCACCGTCGCCCTGCTCGTGCTGGTGCCGGCCCTGCTGCTCACGCTCGTCTACTACATGTACGCCGACCAGCCCACCCCGCCCGGCCAGCCGAGCATGTTCGACCGGGTGGCCCTGGTGCTGCTCGGCGTCTTCCCCTTCGTGATCATGTTCCTGGTGACCAGCATCGCGATGCTGCGCGAGCGCACCTCCGGCACCCTGGAACGGCTGCTCACCACCCCGCTGGGCCGGCTCGACCTGCTCTTCGGCTACGGCATCGCGTTCGGCCTCGCCGCCGCCGGCCAGGCCGCGGTCGCCGCCGCGGTCGCGTACTGGGTGTTCGGGCTGACCACCGCCGGCAGCAGCGCCCTGGTGATCGTGATCGCCGTGGTCAACGCGGTGCTCGGCGTCGCCCTCGGCCTGTTCTGCAGCGCCTTCGCCCGCACCGAGTTCCAGGCCGTGCAGTTCATGCCCGTCGTGGTGATCCCCCAGCTGCTGCTGTGCGGGCTGTTCGTGGCCCGCGACGGGATGGCCGGCTGGTTGCAGGCGGTCAGCGACGCGCTCCCCCTGTCGTACGCCGTCGAGGCCCTGCAGGAGGTCGGCGCGCACGCCGAGCCGACGGCCACCATGTGGCGCGACCTCGGGGTGGTGGCCGGGGCGGCGGTGCTGGCGCTGGCGCTGGCCGCGGCCACCCTGCGCCGCCGCAGCGGCTGACGCGCGGGCGGGGCGCGGATGGCGACGCCGCGACGCACCGGGCGGCGGCCCGGCAACCCGGGCACCCGCGAGGCGATCCTCGACGCGGCCCGCGCCGCGTTCGCCCAGCGGGGCTTCGACGCGGCCTCGATCCGGTCGATCGCCGCGGCGGCCGGGGTCGACCCGGCGCTGGTGCACCACTACTTCGGCGGCAAGGACCAGCTCTTCCTGGCCGCGATGGGCGCGCCGCTCGACCCGGGCGAGCTGCTGCCCCGGGTGCTGGCCGGCGACGCCGACGGCGTCGGCGAGCGGCTGGTGCGCGCCTTCCTCGGCGTCTGGGACTCCCCCGCCGGCACCGCCGCGGTGGCGCTGCTGCGCTCGGCCGTGAGCAACGAGTGGACGGCCCGGCTGCTGCGCGAGTTCCTGGTCACCCAGGTGCTGCGCCGGGTCCTGCACCACCTCGACGTCGACCCGGCCGAGCTGCCGCTGCGCGGGTCGCTGGTGGCCAGCCAACTCGTCGGGCTGGCCCTCATGCGGCACGTCGTGCGGCTGGAGCCGGTCGCCTCCGCCCCGGCGGAGACCCTGGTCGCGGCGGTGGGCCCCACCGTCCAGCGCTACCTGCGCGGGGGGCTGGGGTAAGGAGGGGCCCCTTGTTAACGCATTCGGTAGAGAGGGGTGCCCCGCTCACCCACGGGGCACGGCGCGCGGGGCAGCGCGCGCAGCGCGGGGCAGCGCGCGCAGCGCGGGGTGTGCGGGGCGCGGGGCGCTCAGGGGCGGGGCGCGGCGGAGCGCGGGTGCTGGCAGAGCATCGGGTGCAGCAGCCGGGCCAGCTCCCGGTGGTCGGCCACCGGGCGCGGGAAGGCCAGCCGGGCCCGCCGCCGGGCGCCGGGCCGGCCGAGGGAGACCAACAGCCCGTACCGGTCGACGCGGACCACGCGGGGCGGGCCGTCGGAGCCGGCCTCGACCAGGCCGAGCTGACGACGCACGTACGCGGCCATCTCCGGGCCGTGGTGCACGGCCAGCTCGGTGAGCAGCTCCGGCTCCACCGGGTGCAGCGGGTCCGGCTCTGCCTCGGCGTACGCGACGGGGTCGATCCGCAGCAGCCCGTCGGGGCGCTCCAGGCGCGCCTCGGCCACCTCGAAGCGGTACAGCCGGAAGCGGGTGCCCACGTCGAGCAGGTCGCCGGTCGGGTCCACCTCGGCGAAGTCCAGGGCGGCGCGGCGGGCCGCGTCGCCGTGCAGCGCGGCGGCCCATCCGGAGACCCAGGCGCGGCCGAGCGACGGGGCGCCGGCGGCCGGCGGCAGGTCGAGCACGTCGAGGGCCACGGCGACGTCGGCGCCCGCGCCCCGGGGCAGCGCCGCCGCCAGGTCGCTGTGCACGCCGACGAGGAGCAGCACCCGCCCGTCGGCGTCGGTGGCGTGCCGGACGTGGAACGGGCCGGGCCGCTTGGCCAGGTGGACCAGGGCCGGGAGCCGGCCGGCGACCAGCGTCCGGACGATCTCGGCGGGCGTGGGCCGCAGGGCGGGGCTGGGGCGCATGACCCACCTCCGAAGGTTAGGCTTACCTAAGCAGCACGGTAGACCATGCGCGCCCCCGCGTCCACCGCACCGCCGTTCTGCCCGCCCGGACCGGTCAGCGGGTCTGCTCCAGCCAGGAGGCGTGCAGCAGGCCGTAGACCGAGCCCGGGTCACGGATCAGCTCCTCGTGCGGCCCGCGCTGCACGATCCGCCCCCGGTCCACCACGATCACCTCGTCGGCGGCCTCGGCGGTGGAGAGCCGGTGGGCGATCGCGAGGGTGGTCCGGCCCCGGGTCACCGCGTCCAGGGTGCGCTGCAGGCGCACCTCGGTCGCCGGGTCCACCGCGCTGGTCGCCTCGTCGAGCACCAGCAGGTCGGGGTCCGCCACGTACGCCCGCGCCAGCGCCACGAGCTGCCGCTCGCCCACGCTCAGCGCCTCGCCCCGCTCGCCGACCGGGGTGTCCAGCCCGGCCGGCAGCCCGGCCAGCCAGTCGGCCAGCCCCAGCTCGGTGAACGCGGCCGTCAGCTCCGCGTCGGTCAGCTCCGGCCGGGCGAAGCGGACGTTCTGCCCGACGGTGGCGTCGAACAGGAAGCCGTCCTGCGGCACCATCACCACCCGGGAGCGCAGCGAGGCGAACCGCACCTCGGTCAGCGGCACGCCGGAGAGCAGCACCGTCCCGGCGGTCGGATCCATCAGGCGGGTGAGCAGCTTCGCGAACGTGGTCTTGCCGCTGCCGGTCTCGCCCACCACGGCGACCCGGCTCTTCGCCGCGATGTCCAGGGTCACGTCGTGCAGCACCGGCGGCCCGCCCGGATAGGCGAAGCCGACCCCGGCGAAGCGGATGTCCAGCGGCCCCGCCGGGAGGTCCCGCCCCTGCTCGCCGGGGTCGGCCACGTCCGGGGCGACGTCGAGCACGTCGAGCACCCGCCGCCAGCCGGCGATGGCGTTCTGCGCCTCGTTGAGCACCTCGGTGGCGATCTGCACCGGCTGGATGAACAGGGTCACCAGGAACAGGAACGCGGTGAGCTGCCCGATCGACAGGGTGCCGTCCACGCCGAGCAGCACCCCGAGCACCACGACGCCGGCCAGCGCCAGCCCGGCCGCCAGCTCCCCCACGGAGCTGCCCAGGATGCTGATCCGGATGGCCCGCTGCTGGGCCCGCCGCTGCCCCTCGATCGCCGCGTCGAGCCGCCGGGCGGTCCGCCCGGAGATCCCGTACGCCCGGATCACCGGCGCGCCGACGACGCTCTCGCCGATCGTGCCGAGCAGGGTGCCCATCCGCTGCCGGACCACCCCGTACGCCCCGGCGAGGCGGCGCTGGAGCTGCCGGATCACCAGCACCGCCGGCGCGAACGCGGCGAGCACCACGAGGGTCAACTGCCAGGAGTACGCGAGCATGACCGCCGTCGTCACCGCGAGCTGGCCGAGGTTGACGATCAGGATCACCCCGCCCCACTGGAGGAACTGGGTGATCTGGTCGACGTCGCTGGTGACCCGGGAGACCAGCGAGCCGCGCCGCTCGGACTGCTGGTGCAGCATCGACAGGTCGTGCACGTGCCGGAACGCCCGGGTGCGCACGTTGGCCAGGGCCGTCTCGCTGACCGTGAACAGCCGGCGCATCATCAGGTAGCCGCAGGTGGTGGTCACCACCAGCACGGCGGCGGTCGCCGCGACGACGGTCCACACCACGCCCAGGTCGAGACCGCCGACGATGCCCTCGTCGATGCCCTGCTGCACGGCCACCGGGACGGCGACCCGGCCCACCATGTAGACCAGCGCCAGCGCGAGGGTGCCGGCCAGGCCGGTGCGCAGCTCGGGCGAGAGGGCCAGGCCCCGCCGCAGCGTGCGCCAGGTGCTCTCCGCCGGTTGCTCGGCCTCCACCACACTCACCGGTCCACCTCGACTTCCAGGCCGGAGGTCAGCGCCGTGACCTCGTCGTACGGGCGGGGCTGCGGCTCGCCGTCGACCTCGGCCTGCTCGTAGGCGGTGACCAGGTCGGCGTAGCCGGAGACGGTGGCGAGCAGCTCGGCGTGGGTGCCCCGGGCGACCACCCGGCCCTGCTCCAGGTAGATCACCTCGTCGGCGAGGGCGATGGTGGCCCGCCGGTAGGCCACCACGAGGATCGAGGCGGCGGGGCCGCCGGCGGCCGGCGCGCGCAGCCCGGCGAGGATGGCCGCCTCGACCCGCGGGTCGACCGCGCTGGTGGCGTCGTCGAGGACCAGCAGCCGGGGCCGCCCGGCGAGGGCCCGGGCCAGGGTGAGCCGCTGCCGCTGCCCGCCGGAGAGCGAGGTGCCCCGCTCGCCGACCATGGTGTCGAGCCCCTCGGGCAGCGCGGCGACGAAGCCGTCGGCCTCGGCGAGCCGCAACGCGGCCCAGACGTCGTCGTCGGTGACGCCGGGCCGGTCCAGCGCGACGTTCGCTCGGACGGTGTCGTCGAAGACGAACGGCACCTGGGCGACCAGGGCGGCGGTGCCGGCCAGCGAGGCGGCGGTGAGCCGGCGGACGTCCACGCCGTCGAGGCTGACCGTGCCGGACTGCGGGTCGACCAGCCGCACGGCCAGCGCGGCGACGGTGGACTTGCCCGAGCCGGTGGGCCCGACCAGGGCCACGGTCTTGCCGGCCGGCACGGTGAAGGTGACCTCGCCGAGCACCTCGGCGCCGGGCAGGTGCGCCTCGGCAGGCTCGTAGGCGAAGCCGACGTCGGCGAAGGCGAGCGTGGCCGGCGTCGGATCGGCCGGGTCGAGCGTGACGTCGCCGTACGGCATCTCGCCGGTGGCGTCGAGCACCCGGCGCACCCGGTCCCAGCCGGCGACGCTGCGCGGCAGCTCGGCCAGCACCCAGCCGATGGCCCGCACCGGGAAGGCCAGCACGGTGAACAGGAAGGCCACGCTGACCAGCTCGGTCACGGTGATGGCGCCCTGCCGGAGGCGGAACGCGCCGACCACCAGCACGGCGAGGGTGCCGAGGCTGGGCAGGGTCTCCAGCATCGGGTCGAAGACGCCGCGCAGCCGGCCGACGGAGATCAGCGCGTCGCGCAGCTCGCCGGCCCGGGCGGCGAACCGGGCGGTCTCCTGCGCCTCGCGGCCCATGGTCTTGACCACCAGCGCGCCGTCGAAGCTCTCGTGGGCGATGCCGCTGACCTCGGCGCGCAGCCGCTGGGCGCGCGCCTGGCGGGGCGCCATGCGACGGGAGTAGACCACGTTGAGGGCGAACAGGGCGGGGAAGACCGCGAGCCCGACCAGGGCCAGCGCCCAGTCGGTGACGAACAGCGAGGCGATCGCGCCGACCAGCATGACCACGGTGCCGACGGCGAAGGGCAGCGGGGCGATCGGGTACCAGGCGGCCTCGACGTCGGAGTTGGCGTTGGACAGCAGGGTGCCGGTGGCGTTGCGCTGGTGCCAGGACAGCGGCAGGTCCAGGTAGCGGCGGGTCACCTGCCGGCGGTAGGCGGCCTGGAGCCGGAACTGCATGTAGCCCGCGCCGAGGCGGCGGCCGAAGATGCCGACCACCCGCAGCACGCTGATGCCGAACAGCGCGCCGGCGGCGAGGGCGAGGGCCGCGACGCCCACCGACCCGCGCGCGATCGCCGGCACCACGACGTCGCCGACCACCGCCCCGACGACGTACGCGCTGGCGATCACCAGCAGGCCGAACAGCACGCTGCCGCTGACCGCCACCGCGAAGATCCGGGGCTGCTCCCGGATCGCCCGGCCGAGCACGGACAGCCCCCTGCGGAGCACGTCCCGACTTGTCCTGCTGGTCACGCTCTCCCCCGCCGTAAGTTGCAAGTATCTCCCTCATCCTTACCGGACGGGTCGAGCCACGCTGTCCCGGAACGGGTATGTCGGCGGTCACGTCGAGGGCCGTCCCCGCCACGGCGGGGCCGACGGCGGCGGACCGGCCTACGATCGGGCCATGCCGCGGTACGCCCGGTCGGAGCGCGAGGCGCTGGCCGACCTCATGCAGAACCTGGGTCCGGACGCGCCGACCGTCAACGAGGGCTGGTCGGTGCGGGACCTCGCCGCCCACCTCGTCGTGCGGGAGCGGCGGCCGGACGCCGCCGCAGGGATCGCGCTGCCGGCGCTGCGCGGGTACGCCGAACGGGTGCGCCTGCGGGCCGCGGCGCGGCCCTTCGACGAGTTGGTGGCGCTGGTGCGCCGGCCGCCGCTGTGGAGCCCGCTGAGCAATCCCCTCACCGACGAGCTGGTCAACACCATGGAGTTCTACGTCCACCACGAGGACGTCCGGCGGGCCCGGGCGGGGTGGGGCCCGCGCGACCTGCCGGCCGGGCTGGACGCCGTGCTGTGGCGGCGGGCCTCGGTGCTGGGCCGGCTGGCGTTGCGCCGCTTCCCGGCCGACCTGCTGGTGCAGGCGCCCGGGCACGGCGCGCTGTCGGCGGGGCGGGGCGGGCCGCGGGTCCGCGTGGTCGGCGCGCCGGGCGAGCTGGCGATCTTCCTCACCGGCCGGCAGCGGGTCTCGCGGGTGCAGGTGGAGGGGCCGGCGGCGGTGGTGGACCGGCTCCGGGCCGCCCAGCTCGGCATCTGACCCCCTGCCTGGGAACGGTCACCCGGCGACACGGGCAGAACTTCGGCCGAGCTATGAATATCTATTCACCTGGCGTACCCTCGGCCGGTCGCCCCACCCGGGGTGGCCCGATGCGGCAGGGGGTGACATGCGGAGCTTCGCGGTCTCCGCCCTGGACGAGCCACCGTTCCCCCCGCGCCGGCACGCCGACACCGACCTGGCCGCCGCGCAGAGCCTGGACTGGGCACGGGCGTTCGGCCTGATCACCAACGGACGCCGGCTGCACCGGCTGCGGCACGCCGCCGCCGCCGAGCTGGCCGGGCGCACCTGCCCGGACGCGCCCGGGGACCGGCTGCGGCTGCTCACCGACCTGATCACCTGGCTGTTCGTCGTCGACGACACCTGCGACGACGACGGCCTCGGCGACGCGCCCGCCCGGCTCGCCCCGGTCGTCGCCGACCTGCTGGACGTGCTGGACCGGCACGGCTTCCCGGGCGTCGCCCCGGCCGGCGGCCCGCTGGGCGCGGCGCTGGACGACCTCTGCCGGCGGATCCGGGCCCACGGCCGCCCGCCGTTGCTGCTGCGCTTCGTCGGCCAGTTGCGCGACTACCTGCTGGCCCTGCTGTGGGAGGCGGCGAACCGGGAGCACGGCCGGGTGCCCGGGGTGGCCGAGTACGTCGCGCTGCGCCGGCACACCGGCGCGGTGCATCCCGCGTTCACCCTGACCGACCTCGCGTACGACGCGCCGCCGGAGGCGGACCGCCGCGTCGAGCCGGCGCTCGTCGACGTCGAGATCCTGGCGGCGGACCTGGTCTGCTGGTGCAACGACCTGTTCTCGTACGGCAAGGAGAACCGGGCGGGGCCGGACGCGCACAACCTGGTCAGCGCGATCGCGGCCGAGACCGGCCGGGGCGAGCCGGCGGCGCTGCGGGCGGCGGCCGACCGGTTCAACCGGGCCCTGGCGCGCTACGCCGAGCGGGAGGCGGCCCTGTGCGGCGTCGGCGACGACTCGGCGCTGCGCTCGTTCCTGGCGGCCCGCAGCAACTGGGTGCGGGCCACCTACGACTGGTCGCTGCGGGCCGCCCGGTACGCCTGACCCGCGCCAGGGCCCGGCGGGCCGGCGCGAGGACTAGCCGATGCGCGATGCAGGCAATACCCTTCGGTAACCGCAAACGACGTGACCCCCGTCACGCCTCCACCCCCCGAAGGCGGCTACAGCGATGTCTCTCGATGTACCGTACCGCTCCATCCCCGACATGTTCCTCAAGCGCGTGGCGGCCACCCCCGACCGCCCCGCGTTCGCCCACCCCGCCCCCGACGACTCCGGGCCGGTCTGGCTGACCTGGGCCCAGGTCGGGCAGCGGGCCCGGGCGGTCGCGGCGGGGCTGCACGGGCTCGGTGTCGGCCGCGAGGACCCGGTGGCGATCCTGTCGAGCACCCGGCTCGACTGGGTGATCGCCGACTTCGGCATCATGTGCGCGGGCAGCGCCACCACCACCGTCTACCCGACCACCGAGCCCGAGGACGCCACGTACATCGTCGCCGACTCCGGCTCGCGGGTGCTGTTCGCGGAGAACCCGGCCCAGGCCGCCAAGATCGCCGGCGCGACGCTGCCGGCGCTGACCCACGTGGTGCTCTTCGACGGCACGCCCGACCCGGCGGCGGCCGTGCCGCAGCTGACCCTCGCCGACCTGGAGGAGCGGGGCGCGCGGGCGCTCGCCGACGACCCGGAGCTGATCGAGCGCCTGATCGCCGACCTCGGGCCCGAGCACCTGGCCACCCTCATCTACACCTCCGGCACCACGGGCCGGCCCAAGGGGGTCGAGCTGCTGCACGGCGGCTGGTGCTGGGAGGGGGTCGCGCAGGCCGAGGTGGGGCTGCTGCGCGACGACGACCTCCAGTACCTGTGGCTGCCGCTGGCCCACTCGTTCGGCAAGACGCTGCTCTGCGGCGCGACCCACGTCGGCCTGCCGACCTACGTCGACGGCCGGGTCGAGAAGCTGGTCGAGCTGCTGGCCGTCGTGCGGCCGACGCTGATGTGCGGGGCCCCCCGGGTCTTCGAGAAGGTCTACAACAAGGCGGTCACCACCGCGCAGGACGCCGGCGGCGCGAAGGCGAAGATCTTCGCCTGGGGGGTGCGGGTCGGCAAGGAGAAGATCGCGCTGGAGCAGGCCGGGCGGCCCGTCCCCGCCGGGCTGCGGCTGCGGTACGCGCTGGCCGAGAAGCTGGTGTTCAGCAAGCTCCAGGCCCGCCTCGGCGGGCGGATCCGGGTGCTGGTCTCCGGCGCCGCGCCGCTGAGCAAGGAGATCGCGACCTTCTTCGCCGCCGCCAACCTGCCGATCTCCGAGGGGTACGGCCTCACCGAGACCAGCGCCGGCAACTTCGTCAACCCGCCCGGCGGCCTGCGCATCGGCACCGTCGGCCGGGCGATGGGCGACCTGGAGTGCCGCATCGACACCGACGGGGAGATTTTGGTCCGGGGCCGGCCGGTCATGCGGGGGTACCACCGCCTCCCCGAGGACACGGCCGCCGCGTTCACCGAGGACGGCTTCTTCCGCACCGGCGACATCGGCAGCCTCGACGACGACGGCTACCTGCGCATCACCGACCGGAAGAAGGACCTGGTCAAGACCTCCGGCGGCAAGTACGTCGCCCCCTCGCACATCGAGGGCATGTTCAAGGCGCTGTGCCCGTACACGTCGCAGGCGGTCGTCATCGGCCAGGCCCGCAACTACTGCACGATGCTGGTCAGCCTCGACCCGGACGCGATCCAAGGCTGGGCGGCCGGCGGCCCGCTGGAGGGGCGCAGCTACGCCGAGATCGCCGCCTCCGCCGAGGCCCGGGCCATGGTCGAGGAGTACGTCGCCCAGCTCAACGCCAAGCTCAACCGCTGGGAGACGATCAAGAAGGTGACCGTCCTGCCCCGCGACCTGACCATCGAGGACGGCGAGATGACCCCGTCCCTCAAGATCAAGCGCCGGGGCGTGGAGAGCAACTTCGCGGCCGAGATCGACCGGATGTACGAGGGCAGCCTCGCCGAGATCTGAGCCGGCGATCCGCCGGCGGCAGCGACCCACGGCGGCCTCGACCCGCCGGCGGCCGTGCCCCACCGTCCCGGGGCACGGCCGCCGGTCGCCCGGTCGCCACGCGAGGGAAGCGGTCGGGACTCACAGGTGCTCGGCGCGCCACCGGCTCGCCTCGGCCTCGGCCTCGGTCTGCTCCGCCAGCGCCAACTGGCGGATTCGGTGCCGGCGACGCCCCTCCCCCCGGGTCTCCACCACGACCAGCGCCACGCAGACCAGCCCCAGCAGCAGCAGCGCGTGCAGGGCCCCGATCCGGGCGGCCAGCGGCGCGAGCACGGCCAGCACCGCCACCGCGACCACCGGCGGCCAGCGCAGCACCCGCAGCACCCGCCCCCAGCAGGCCACGAGGCTGAGCAGATAGAGGCCGACCCCGCCGTAGAGGACGAGGATCCAGAACGCTCCCAACGGCGCGCCCCAGGCCGGCGAGGTCGGGTCCGCCGCCTCGACGAGCAGGTCCTTGATCCCGAGGGCGAAGAAGATCACCCCGGTGACGATCGGCAGGTGCAGGTACGTGTACGCGTCGCGGGCCAGCCGGGCCCGCGACGCCGGGTCGCGGGCCCGGTGCAGCGCCTGCTCGACGGCGAGCGCCAGGACGTCGAAGTACGCCCACCACAGCGACGCGGCGATCGTGATGCCGGTCACCGCGGCGACCACCACCGGCCAGGTCAGCGGCAGGCCGGTGACGAACTTCGAGCCCAGCCCCAGCGCGATGATCGACTCGCCGAGCGCGATCAGCACCATCAGGGCGTGCCGCTCCGCCCAGTGTCCCGCCGACACCACCACCCAGTACGCGCCGCCGAGGCGCGTCCCGGCCGCGTACTCCAGGGTCAGCGCGGCGGCCCAGAAGACCAGTTGCAGGGTCGTCGCCGTGCCGTCGTGGGTGATCCGCGGCGGCACCAGCGCGGCCGCGACGAGCAGGGCCGCCGCGACCACCGGCAGCCCGGACAGCAGCGCCCAGCGGCGCAGCCGGGCCGGGTCGCCGCGGGCCACCCAGCCGAAGACCGCGAGCTGCGAGGCGCGGACCAGGAAGTAGCAGCTGGCGAAGACCAGCGGGCCGTTCAGCCCGCCGGGCCGGTCCGTGAACGCGCCCGGCATGCTCAGGGCCAGCAGGAAGGTCGCGGCGACCGTGACGAAGCCGACCAGCGGCAGGACGCCCTGGTCGGCGCGGACCGCGTTGCCGAGCCCGGCGAAGCCCGTCCAGCACCACCACAGCAACCCCAGCACGAGCAGGCAGCGGCACAGGTTGACGGGGCTCGGGTAGTACACGGTCAGCGTGGTGACGTTGAGGAACGCGTAGACGAAGACCAGGTCGTAGAACAGCTCCAGCCGGGTGGTGCGCGAGCCGGGCGCGCCGGGCCGCACCCCGAGCGACCACCCCCCGCTGCCCACCCCCGCAGTCTCCCAACCGGGGGCCGCCGGGCGGCCGGGTTCGGCCGGATCGGTGTGCCGCGCGGCCGGCCGGGTCAGGCGATGACCGCCGGCTCCTGCCAACGCGGGCGGCCGGCGCGGTCCAGGTCGTAGCGGACCGCCGCGAGCCGGCCGACGGCCTCCGCCAGGTCCGCGGCGGGCAGCGTGAACGGCAGCCGCAGGAAGCGTTCGAGGGTGCCGTCCAGGCCGAACCGGGGGCCGGGCGCCAGCCGTACGCCGACCTCCTCGGCGGCGCGGGCCAGCGCGCTGGAGATCGGCCCGTCCAGCTCCACCCAGAGCGTCACCCCGCCGCGCGGCGGGGTGACCCGCCAGTCGGGCAGGCGGCGCGCGAGCGCGTCGGTCAGGGCGTCGCGCTGGGCGGCGAGCTGGGCGCGGCGGGCGGTCACGATGGCCGGCGCGTCGGCGAGCAGGTGGACCGCGACGAGCTGGTCGAGCACCGGGCTGGCCATGTCCACCCCGACCCGGGCGGCGGCGAGCCGCTGCACCTGCGGGGCGGACGCGCGGACCCAGCCGATGCGCAGGCCGCCCCAGTAGGGTTTGCTCATCCCGCCAATAGAGATCACCCGGGAGTGCCGGTCGAACGTGGCCACGGGCGGCGGCAGCTCGGTGCCGTCCAGCGGCAGGTCCACGAACGACTCGTCGATCACCAGGTCGGCGCCGGCGGCGTGGGCCGCGGCGACCACCCGTTCGCGCAGCTCGGCCGGCATCAGGTGCCCGGTCGGGTTCTGGAAGTCGGGGATCAGGTACGCCAGCTTCGGCCGCCCCTGGCGCAGGCTGCCCAGCAACAGGTCGGCGTCCCAGCCGGCGGCGTCGGCGGCCAGCCCGTGGGTGGCGATCCGGGCCCGGCGGCCGGCCAGGGCCGCGAGGGCGTTCGGGTACGTCGGCGACTCGACCAGGACGTTGCCCCCGGGGGCCAGGGCCAGCCGCAGCACCAGGTCCAGCGCGTGCTGGGTGCCGCTGGTGACCATGATCTGGTCGGGCGAGGTGGGCAGGCCCCGCGCCGTGTAGCCGGCGGCGACCGCCTCGCGCAGCTCGATGACGCCGGTCGGGTGGTAGCCGGCCCCGCCCAGGTAGCGGGGGAGGTCCTCGGCGGCGGCCCGGGCGGCGGGCAGCAGCTGCGGCGGGGCGGCGAGCGCGGCCACCCCGAGGTCGATCATGTCGCGGTCGTCCAGCGGGGTCCACAGGCCGGTGCTGGCGACCCGGTGGGTGCCCGGGAGCATCGTCCAGCTGCCCGCCCCCCGGCGGCTGGCCAGGTGGCCGCTCTCCCGCAACTGCCGGTACGCGGCGGTCACCGTGGTCCGGCTGATCCGCAGCGCCTCGGCCAGCTCCCGCTCGGCCGGCAGGCGTACCCCCAGGGGCAGGCGGCCGTCGGCGAGCAGGCCCCGCACGGCGCCCGCGAGCGCGGCGTAGTCCGGGCTGCGCCGGCGGCCCGGCAGCGCGTGCCACTGCCCGAGGAGCCGAGCCAATTGCGCCCCACGCACCTGACTCGTCATGCCACCCTCCCGATATTGGCTCTCCCCACCGCCTGATTGGCACCTAGGGTGGCATGCATGTTGGCAATTGGCAATCTGCGGCACCGGCCCGTCCGGCGGCTGGTCCAGCTCTACGCGGGGCTGGCCCTCTACGGCGTCAGCATGGCGCTGATGATCCGCTCCGGCCTCGGCCTCGACCCGTGGGACGTCTTCCACCAGGGCGTCGCCCGGCGGACCGGGCTGTCGTTCGGCACCGTCACCATCGCCGTCGGCGCGCTCGTGCTGCTGCTGTGGGTGCCGCTGCGGCAGCGCCCGGGCCTCGGCACGGTCAGCAACGTGGTGGTGATCGGCCTCGTGGTCGACGCCACCCTGGCCCTGCTGCCCAGCGGCGCCCCGCTGCCGGCGCGGGCGGCGCTGCTGGTCGCCGGGATCGTCGCCAACGGCGCCGCCACCGCCCTCTACCTGGGCGCGCGGCTCGGCCCGGGCCCCCGCGACGGCCTGATGACCGGGTACGTGGCGCGCCACCCCGGACGGTCGATCCGGCTGGTCCGCACCGTCATCGAGGTCACCGTGCTGGCCCTCGGCTGGCTGCTCGGCGGCACCGTCGGCGTCGGCACCGTCGCGTACGCCCTCGCCATCGGGCCGCTGGCCCAACTGTTCCTGCCCCTGTTCACCGTCGAGGCGCAGCCGGGCGGGGCGGGGCCGGTCGAGGTGAAGGTCGCCGGGCCACGTCCCGCCGGTCCGTGCCCGGGCGACCGCGCTGAGCTGCGGTGATGCCCCCACCGGAAAAGTGGGTGTTTCCTCCGGCGGCGACGCACGGCATCATTCCTGCATGGGGGAGAGCGGATGGCGCTGGACCGACGCCTGGATCTTCGTTTCGTTGGTGATCGCCAACGGTGCCGGCCGGCACCGCAGGTCGGCGTCCACCCGACGCCCCGAGGGCGTCCGGCTCGCTGACGTGCTCTCCACAGCCGACCACCTCAACCACGCCATCCCCGAGCGGCACGAGGTGGAGACCGCGGTCCGCCGGCTCGTCGGCGCCGGCCTGGTGAGCGTGACCGACGGCTGGTTCCGGCTCACCCCCGACGGGGAGCGGCTGTGGCGCTCCCGCCCGAGCGCCGGCCTGGCCACGGCCGTCGACACGGTGCAGGGCGTGCTGAGCCGGCGACACGCCCCGGGCAGCGCCGACTGGACGCTCCCCGAGGACGAGCACGCCGCCGCCGTGCAGGAATACGCCGTCCGCTCGATCCCGGCCCCGCGCCGCTCGCCGGAGGGCCACTCCGGGCGGCACTGAGCGCCCCCGCACGAGGGCCGGCGCGGGCGGGTCAGCGCACGGGGTGGCCCGAGCCGCGCAGGGCGGCCTTGACCTCGGCGACGGTCAGCTCGCCGAAGTGGAAGACGCTGGCGGCGAGCACCGCGTCGGCCCCGGCGGCGATGGCCGGCGGGAAGTGGGCCACCTCGCCCGCGCCGCCGCTGGCCACCACCGGCACGTCGACGACGGCCCGGACCGCGCCGATCAGCTCCAGGTCGAAGCCGGCCTTCGTGCCGTCGGCGTCCATCGAGTTGAGCAGGATCTCCCCCGCGCCCAGCTCGGCGACGCGCCGCGCCCACTCGACGGCGTCGAGCCCGGTGCCCCGGCGACCGCCGTGGGTGGTGACCTCGAAGCCGCTCGCGGTGACGCCAGCCGACGCCCGGCGCACGTCGAGGGAGAGCACCAGCACCTGCCGGCCGAACCGGTCGGCGATCTCGGCGATCAGCTCGGGGCGGGCGATGGCCGCGGTGTTCACCCCGACCTTGTCGGCGCCGGCCCGCAGCAGCGTGTCGACGTCGGCGACCTGCCGCACGCCGCCGCCGACGGTGAGCGGGATGAAGACCGACTCGGCGGTGCGCCGCACCACGTCGAGCATGGTGCCCCGGTCGCTGGAGGAGGCGGTCACGTCCAGGAAGGTCAACTCGTCCGCGCCCGCCCGGTCGTACGCCGCCGCCAGCTCCACCGGGTCGCCGGCGTCGCGCAGGTCGAGGAAGTTGACCCCCTTGACCACCCGCCCGGCGTCCACGTCGAGACACGGGATCACCCGCACCGCCACCGTCATGCCGCGAAGCCTATCGCCCCGGCCCGCCCGCCCCGCCGGCCGCCGACGTGAGGCCGACCACCGGGCCACCGGGGCGGGCGCGCGACGCGACTCCGCTCCTGTTAGCAGGGGGCCCTTCCTATACCGAAAGCGTTAACAAGGTGCCCTTCCTTACAGGCGCACCAGCATCTTGCCGAGGTTGTCGCCGCGCAGCAGGCCGAGGAACGCCTCCGGGGCGGCGGCGATGCCGTCGACGACCGTCTCGTCGTACGAGAGCCTGCCCTCGCGCAGCCAGCCGGCGACCTCCTCGACGAACTGGTCGCGCAGGTGGCCGTGGTCGCCGACGAGGAAGCCGCGCAGGGTGAGCCGCTTGCCGATGAGCAGCGCCAGGTTGCGCGGCGCGGCCGGCGGCTCGGTGGCGTTGTACTGGGCGATCATGCCGCAGACGGCCGCCCGGCCGTGCAGCCGCAGCGCGCCGATCGCGGCCTCCAGGTGCTCGCCGCCGACGTTGTCGAAGTAGACGTCGATCCCGTTCGGGGCGGCGGCCTTCAGCTGGTCGGCCACGGGGCCGTCGTGGTAGTCGAACGCGGCGTCGAAGCCGAGCGCCCGCAGCCGCTCGACCTTGGCCGGCGAGCCGGCGCTGCCGACCACCCGGGCGGCGCCCTTCAGCTTGGCGATCTGGCCGACCATGCTGCCCACCGCGCCGGCCGCGCCGGAGACGAAGACGCTCTCCCCGGGCTGCATGGCGGCCACGTCGAGCAGGCCGGCGTACGCGGTCAGCCCGGTCATGCCGAGCACGCCCAGGTAGGCGCTCACCGGGGCCAGGGACGGGTCGACCTTGCGGGCGCCCTTGGCGTCGAGCAGCGCGTACTCCCGCCAGCCGAGGCCGTGCAGGACGGTGTCGCCGGGGACGATCCCGTTGCCCTCCCCGGCCACCACCTCGCCGACCGCGCCGCCGTCGAGCGGGGCGTCGAGGGCGAACGGCGGCACGTACGACTTGACGTCGTTCATCCGCCCCCGCATGTACGGGTCGACGGACATGAACTGGTTGCGGACCACGAGCTGGCCGGGGCCCGGGGTGGGCACCTCGGTCTCGACGAGCCGGAAGTTGTCGGCGGTCGGCCACCCCTGCGGGCGGGAGGCGAGGTGGATCTCACGGTTGACGGTCACGGTGTGGGTCGTCCTCTCGGAGGCTGGTCGGGGCTGCGCCGGGCGGGTCGGGGCGCGCGGGTGCGCCGACGCCGCGCCACGGCTCAGGCGGCGAGGGCCTCGCGGACGGTGAGGGCGACCTCGACGTTGCCCCGGGTCGCGTTCGAGTAGGGGCAGACCCGGTGGGCCTGCTCGACGAGCTGCTCGGCGCCGGCGCGGTGCACGGCCGGCAGGTCCACCACGAGGGCGACGGTCAGGCCGAAGCCGCCGCTGCCGTCTCCGCCGATGCCCACCTCGGCCTCGACGACCGAGCCGGTCACGTCGGCCTTGGCCCGCCGGGCCACCACGCGCAGCGCGGAGTGGAAGCAGGCGGCGTAGCCGGCGGCGAAGAGCTGCTCCGGGTTCGCCGCGCCGCCCGCGCCGCCCATCTCCTTCGGGATCGCGAGGTCCAGCTCGAAGGTGCCGTCGGAGGTGCGGACGTGGCCGTCGCGGCCGTCGCCGGTGGCGCGGGCGTTGGCGGTGTAGAGGACCTGCATGGCGGTCACTTCTCCTTCTGTCGGTGGATCGTCTCGGTGACCCGGTTGAGGGTGTCGCGCAGCCCGATCAGCTCGGCCTCGGTGAGCCCGGTGGCCAGCGCCACCCGCGGCGGCACCCCGCACATCCGCTCGCGCAGCGCGCGGCCGGCGTCGGTGAGGCGCACCTCGACCCGCCGCTCGTCGGCCGCCGACCGCGACCGGACCAGCACCCCGGCGGCCTCCAGCCGCTTGAGCAGCGGGGAGAGCGTGCCGGAGTCCAGCCGCAGGGCGGCGCCGAGCTCGGAGACGGTGGGCGCATCGTCGCCGCGCCCCCAGAGCACCAGCAGCACCAGGTATTGCGGGTAGGTCAGCCCGAACTCGTCGAGGATCGGCCGGTAGACGTCGGTGAGGGCGCGCGACGCGGCGTAGAGCGCGAAGCACACCTGCCGTCCCAGCACCAGATCGTCGGTCACGGGAAAAACGTAGCGCGCAACTAAGTTGTGCACAATTCAATTGGCCGCACTGTGCCCCGGCTCACCGCCGCCGGCCGGCCCGCCGCCGCCGGCCCGGCACCCGGGCGGCGGGGCGCGCCGGGTCAGCGGTCGCCGAGGTACGCCTCCAGCTCCACCTCGACCAGGTGCTCGGGGTCGAGCAGGGCGGCCACCACGACCAGGGTCGCCACCGGCCGGACCGCCCCGAACACCGCGTTGTGAGCCAGGCCCACCTCGTCGGCGTACGCGCGGTCCGTCACGTACATGCGGGTGCGCACCACGTCGCCGGGCCCCGCGCCGACCTCCGCGAGGGCCGCCAGGCCGATCCGCAGCGCCTGCGCGGTCTGCGCGGCGGCGTCCCCCACGTGCGCCACCCGGCCGTCGACCGTCGCCGTGCAGCCAGCCGTGACGGCCCGGTCGCCGGCCCGGACGACCCGGGAGTAGCCGTACCGCGCCTCCCAGGGGCCGCCCGAGCCCAGCCGGGTGACGGTCACGCGGCGAGCACGTCGAGGGCCTGCCGCACGGTGAACGCGCCGGCGTACAGCGCCTTGCCGGCGATCACGCCCTCCACGCCGACCGGCTCAAGGGTGGCCAGGGCGCGCAGGTCGTCCAGCGTCGAGACGCCGCCCGAGGCGATCACCGGGGCGTCGGTGCGGGAGCAGACCTCGCGCAGCAGGTCCAGGTTCGGCCCGCGCATCGTGCCGTCCTTGGTGATGTCGGTCACCACGTAGCGGGAGGCGCCCGCCTTGTCGAGCCGCTCCAGCACCTCGTACAGGTCGCCGCCGTCGCGGGTCCAGCCCCGCGCCGAGAGGGTACGGCCCCGCACGTCCAGGCCGATGGCGACGCGGTCGCCGTACTCGCCGCAGACCCGGTCGCACCACTGCGGGTCCTCCAGCGCGGCGGTGCCGATGTTGACCCGCGCCGCGCCGGTGCCCAGGGCGGCCCGCAGCGACGCGTCGTCGCGGATCCCGCCGGACAGCTCCACCTTCACGTCCAGCCGGCCGACCACGTCGGCCAGCAGCGCGGCGTTGGAGCCCCGGCCGAACGCGGCGTCCAGGTCGACCAGGTGGATCCACTCCGCGCCGTCGCGCTGCCAGGCCAGCGCCGCCTCCAGGGGGTCGCCGTAGGCGGTCTCGCTGCCGGCGGCGCCCTGCACGAGCCGGACGGCCTGGCCGTCGGCGACGTCCACGGCGGGCAACAGGGTGAGGCTCAACGCTCTTCTCCTCGGATCGATAACGTGCGCGTCAGGACCGGCGGCCCAGTGCGATCACCACGGCCGCCGGCAGCACCAGCAGCAACAACACGACAAGCACCACCCGCAGCGCCAGGTCGTCGACGAAACTCCAGATGGCGACCAGCGCCACGCCGGTCAGGCCGACGATCGCCGCCCGCTCGCCCCGCGAGTGCCGGGCCAGCCGGCCGGTGCGGCGACGCGGCCAGCGGGGCGTCAGCCGGCGTACCACGGCGCGGCGGCGCTCCCGGCGCGCCACCCGGCGGCGGCGCGCGGCCCGCTCCCGCTCCAACTGGGCCTCGCGGGCCTCCCGGCGGCGGGCCCGCTCCTTGCTCACGCCGCTCCCCCCGGCCCGACGCCCCGGCCCGGCTCAGCCACCGGCGGGCACGGTGCCGAGCCAGTTGCGCAGCAGCGCCGCGCCGGTGTCGGCCGACTTCTCCGGGTGGAACTGGGCGGCCGAGAGCGCGCCCCGCTCCACCGCCGCCACGAAGTCCGCCTCGTGGTGGGCGGTGGTCACCGCCGCCCCCGACGCCGCCAGCGCGCCCGCGTCCACCACCCCGTAGGAGTGGACGAAGTAGAAGCGGCTGTCGGCGGGCAGGCCCGCGAAGAGCACCGACGACGCCGGGGGCCGCACCGTGTTCCAGCCCATGTGCGGCAGCCGGGCGGCGGGCAGCCGCGTCACCCCGCCCGGCAGCAGCCCGAGCCCCTTGGTGACCACCCCGTGCTCGTCGCCGTGCTCGAAGAGCACCTGCATGCCCACGCAGATGCCCAGCACCGGCCGGCCGGCGGCGACCCGCTCGGCGATGACCGGGCCCGCGCCGAGCGCCTCGATCCCGGCCATGCAGGCGGCGTACGCGCCCACGCCCGGCACCACCAGGCCGTCCGCGTCGGCGGCGGCGGCCAGGTCGGCGGTGACGGTGACGTCGGCGCCGGTGCGCGCCAGGGCACGCTCGGCCGAACGCAGGTTGCCCGAGCCGTAGTCGAGCACCACGACCCGCTTGGTCCGATCGCCCATCAGCCCTCCCCGGGCAGCAGCCAGAGCACCCCGCCGGCCGTGGCCAGCACCGCGAGCAGCGCGGTGACCACCACCGCGCCGCGCGTCGCGCCCTGGCGGTGCAGCGAGACCGCCCCGCCGACCAGCACCCCGGCGAGGATCAACAGCAGGGTCGGCAGCACCCCGCCCACGGCTACAGCGCGCCCTTCGTGCTGGGGATCGCGCCGGCCGACCGGGGGTCGAGCGCGGTGGCCTCGCGCAGGGCGCGGGAGACCGCCTTGAACTGGGCCTCCACCACGTGGTGGGCGTCGGGGTGGCCGCCGGGGCGGGCCGCGCGCAGCACGTCCACGTGCAGGGTGATCCGGGCCGCCTGGCCGAAGGACTCCCAGATGTGCCGGGTCATGCTGGTCGGGTAGACCGGCCCGATGTACGGGGCCAGCGCCGGCTCGTCGTGCACCACGTACGGGCGGCCGGACAGGTCGACGGCGGCCCGGACCAGCACCTCGTCCATGGGGACGGTGGCCGAGCCGTACCGCCGGATGCCGGCCTTGTCGCCCAGCGCCTGGTCGAACGCGGCGCCCAGGGCGAGCGCCGTGTCCTCCATCGTGTGGTGGGCGTCGATCTCCAGGTCGCCGACGGTGCGCACGGTCAGGTCGAAGCCGCCGTGCCGGGCGATCTGGTGCAGCATGTGGTCGTAGAAGCCGACCCCGGTGCCGATCTCGGCCCGGCCGGCGCCGTCGAGGTCGATCTCGACGAGCACCTTGGTCTCCTTGGTGATCCGCTCGACCCGGGCGGTGCGGCTCATCACAAACTCTCCATCGCGGTGAGGAAGGCGTCGGTCTCGGCGGGGGTGCCGGCGGTGACCCGCAGCCAGCCGGGCAGCCCGACGTCGCGCACGAGCACCCCCTGCTCCAGCAGGGCGCGCCAGGCCACCGCCTGGTCGCCGCCCACCTGGAACAGGACGAAGTTGGCGTCGCTGTCGGCGACCCGCAGGCCCCGGGCGCGCAGCTCGGCGACGATCCGGTCCCGCTGCCCCATGATCGCCTCGACCGTGGCCAGCAGGGCGTCGCGGTGCGCCAGGGCCGCGCGGGCGGCGGCCTGGGTGAGCGCCGACAGGTGGTAGGGCAGCCGCACGAGCTGCACCGCCGCCACCACCGCCGGGTCGGCCGCGAGGTAGCCCAGCCGGCCGCCGGCGAAGCCGAACGCCTTGCTCATCGTGCGGGTCACCACCAGCCTCGGGTGGCCGGGCAGCACCGCGAGGGCGCTGACCGTGCCGGGGCGGGCGAACTCGGCGTACGCCTCGTCGACCACCACCATGCCGGGCGCGGCGTCGAGCACGGCGGCGACCACCGCCGGGTCCAGCGCCGTGCCCGTCGGGTTGTTCGGCGAGCAGAGGAACACCACGTCGGGGCGGTGCGCGCGGACCTGGGCCACCGCCTCGTCGGCGGTCAGCCCGAAGTCGGCCCCGCGCTGCGCCGGCACCCACCGGGTGCCGGCGCCGAGCGCCAGCAGCGGGTGCATCGAGTACGCCGGCGTGAAGCCGAGCGCCGTGCGCCCCGGGCCGCCGAACGCCTGCAGGAGCTGCTGCTGGATCTCGTTGGAGCCGTTGGCCGCCCACACCTGCTCGACGGTGAGCCCGTGCCCCAGGTAGGCCGCCAGGTCGGCGCGCAGCGCCACGGCGTCGCGGTCGGGGTAGCGGTTGAGGTCGCGCAGCTCGGCGGCGAGGGCCTTGCCGATCGCGTCGGCCACCGCCTCGGGCACCGGGTAGGAGTTCTCGTTGGTGTTCAGCCGCACCGGCACGTCGAGCTGCGGGGCCCCGTAGGGCGTCAGGCCCCGCAGGTCGTCGCGGATCGGCAGCTCGTCCAGCGTCGTCACCGGGCCTCCCCCGGGAAGCGGACGGCGACCGCCTGGCCGTGGGCCGGCAGGTCCTCGACGCCGGCCAGGGTCACCACGTGCCCGGCCACCTCGCGCAGCGCGTCGCGCGTGTATTCCACCAGGTGGATGCCGCGCAGGAAGGACTGCACGGACAGGCCGGAGGAGTGCCGGGCGCAGCCGCCGGTGGGCAGCACGTGGTTGGAGCCGGCGCAGTAGTCGCCGAGGGACACCGGCGACCACGCGCCGACGAAGATCGCCCCGGCGTTGCGGACCCGCAGCGCCCACTCGCGGGCGTTCTCGGTCTGGATCTCCAGGTGCTCGGCGGCGTACGCGTCGACCACCCGCAGGCCGTCCTCCAGGTCGTCGACCAGCACCACGCCGCTCTGCTCGCCGGTCAGCGCGGTGGTGACCCGGTCGGCGTGCTTGGTCGCCGGCACCTGCCGGGCCAGCTCGGCCTCGACCGCGTCGGCCAGCGCGACCGAGCAGGTGACCAGCACGCTGGCCGCGAGGGGGTCGTGCTCGGCCTGGCTGACCAGGTCGGCGGCGACGTGCGCCGGGTCGGCGGTGTCGTCGGCGAGGATCGCGATCTCGGTGGGGCCGGCCTCGGCGTCGATGCCGACCACGCCGCGCAGCAGCCGCTTCGCGGCGGTCACCCAGATGTTGCCCGGGCCGGTGATCATGTCGACCGGGTCGCAGCGCTGCTCGCCGTCGGGGTCGACCGTCGCGCCGTAGGCCAGCATCGCCACCGCCTGCGCGCCGCCGACGGCGTAGACCTCGTCGACGCCGAGCAGCGCGCAGGCCGCGAGGACCCGGGCGTCGGGCAGGCCGCCGTTCTCCTGCTGCGGCGGGCTGGCCACGACCAGCGACCGGACGCCGGCCGCCTGCGCGGGGACCACGTTCATCACCACGGTCGACGGGTACATCGCCAGGCCGCCGGGGACGTAGAGGCCGACCCGGTCGACCGGCACCCAGCGCTCGGTGACGGTGCCGCCGGACGCCACCCGGGTGGTGTGGTCGACGCGGCGCTGGTCGGCGTGGACCCGGCGGGCCCGGCTGATCGACTCCAGCAGGGCCGCGCGGACCTGCGGGTCGAGCGTCCCCTCGGCCTCGGCGATCGCCTCGGCCGGCACCCGCAGCCGCTCCGGCGAGACCCCGTCGAAGCGCTCGCTGGCCTCGCGGATCGCCGGGTACCCATGCTCGCGGACCGCCTCCACGAGGGGGCGGATCCGCTCGACCGCCACGGAGACGTCGAGCTGGGCACGGGGCAGCAGGCGGCGGGGGTCACGGACGCCGCCGCGCAGGTCGATCCGATTCAACACGCCTGCGAGTCTAGGCGGCCGGGCCGGCGGCGGCCCGCGCCGCCCGCACGGCGGGACGGTGAGCGGAGCCACGCCGGCCACCGGGCGGGCGGGGGAACGCCCCGGGGGCGGCCCCGCCGGGGGCCGGCGGGTCCTCCGGGGCGGGACGGGCCCCGCCGGGACGGCGCGGGCGGGCTAGGCTCGATCCCGTGACTGCACGGTTGCCGATCTTCCCCCTCGGGACGGTGCTCTTCCCCGGCCTGGTGCTGCCGCTGCACATCTTCGAGGAGCGCTACCGGGCCCTGGTGCGCCACCTCACGGGCCTGCCCGAGGGCGTCCCCCGCGAGTTCGGCGTGGTGGCCATCCGGGCCGGCTGGGAGGTGGCCCCCGGCACGCCGGGGCGGCCCGTCCCCGGGGTCGGCGGGGTCACGCTGCACGAGGTCGGCTGCACCGCCGAGCTGCGGCAGGTGACCGAGCTGGCCGACGGCGGGTTCGACATCGTCACCGTGGGGCGGCGGCGGTTCCGCGTCGCGCGGCTCGACGAGACCGCCGAGCCCTACCTGACGGCCGAGGTGCAGTGGCTGCCCGAGCCGGGCGGCCCCGACGAGGCCGCCGACCTGCTCGCGGCCCGGGTGATCTCGGTCTTCCGGCAGTATCTCGGGCTGATCCGCCCCGACCCGGAGGACATCTCCGAGCAGCTTCCGGAGGACCCGACGGTGCTGTCCCACCTGGTCGCCGCGACCGCCATGCTGACCGTCGACGACCGGCAGCGGCTGCTCGCGGTCGACGGCACCGCCGCCCGGCTCCGCGCCGAGCTGCGGCTGCTCAATCGCGAGGCGACCCTGCTGCGCCAGGTGCGGGCGGTTCCGGTGCCGCTGTCGGAGCTGGCGAGTCCGCCGGCCCCGAACTGACCTGCGGCCCGGTGGCGGGCGGGGCGGCGTAGACCCAGGACAGGTCGGGCTCGGGCTCCGGGCGCAGCGACGGCCAGCGGGACCAGCCGGCCAGCAGGGTGTACGTCACGGCCACGCCGAACGCCGGCAGCAGCAGGTTGCCGTACGGCAGGGGCAGCACGTCGAACAGCCGGTGCAGGCCGCCGGCGCGCAGGTCGGCGGGCTTGGTGAACGCCTGCCCGTCCGGCGCGGACGCCAGCAGCCGCTCGTACGCCGACAGGCCCACCCGCCGGCCGACCTGCCAGGCCACCAGCGCCGCGCCGAGGCCGCCGGCCGCCCCGGCGAGCAGCCCGACGGGGCCGCGCCGCCGACGCAACAGCACCCACAGGGCCAGCGCGGCGAGCACGCCGAAGCCGAGCCCGAGCAGGCTGAACCAGCCGTCGGCGGCGATCGGCTGCTCCGGCTGCGGCTGGGCGTAGACGGCGCCCTCGGCGGTCTTGACCACCGGGGTGTCGGGGGCGACGGCCGCCCAGAGCAGCCCCAGCGGGACGCCCAGCGCGGTCACCAGGGCCGCCACGCCCAGCGCCACCCCGGCCACCCGGCCCGGCCGGCGCTCGGGCGGGGTCGGATCGGCCGGGACCGGCCCGGCCGGCGGCGCGCCGAACGGGTGCTGGGGCGGCCGGGCGAACGGACCGCCGGGCGGCTGGTGGACCGGCTCGGCCGGGGGCCCGTCACCCGGCCCGGCGGCCGGGTCGGGGACCGGGTCGACGGGCGGCTCGTCACCCGGCCCGGCGGCCGGGTCGGGACGGGACTCGGGGCGGTCGGCGTCGGAGGTGTCCGGGCTCACCCGATGATCCTTACAGACCGGGGGCGTCCCCGGGGGCGTCGGTGCCGCCGCAGCCGGCTCGGCCGCCGCAGCGGCCCGTGATCGCGGCCGGCTCAGCGGGCGAAGGGCTCCAGCATGACCGACGCCGCGCGCAGCCACGCCTGCCGGGTCTCCGGCTGGAGCTGGTGGTATTCGATCGAGGAACCGGTCTCCAGCGCCGGGTCGTACGGCACCACGGTCACCGCCCGGGTGCGGGTGGCGAAGTGCCGCTCCAGGTCGGTCTGCAACGGCGAGCGGCCCGGCGTCGGGCAGGAGATCAGGGTGACGGCGTTGTCGGCCAGCTCGCCCATGCCGACCTCGTGCAGCAGGTCGAGCATCCAGTCGGCGCTGAACGCGGCGTCCTCCCGGGGCACGGTGGTCACCACGAGCTGGTCGGCGGCCTGCATCACCGTGCGCCAGTTGGGGCTCTCCACGTTGTTGCCGGTGTCCACGCAGACCACGTCGTGGGTGCGCCGCAGCAGCTCCAGCACCCGCTTGACGGTGAACTGGTCGAGCCGCTGGGCGAACCGCGGGCTCTCCTCCCCGGCCAGCACGTCGTACGAGCCGTCGGCGGCGTGCCGCAGGTAGTCGTCGAGGCTGCCCAGCAGGGTGGAGCCCTCCAGGATCTCGATCTGGGCGAGGTCGTGGATCAGGTGCCGGATCGTCCGGGCGTGCCGGGCGCTGCCGGCCCGCAGCCCGAGGGTGCCGCGCAGCTCGTTGTCGTCCCAGGCGAGCACGCCCCGGCCGCGTACGCTGCCGACGGTGGCGGCGGCCAGCACGGTGGCGGTGGTCTTGTGCACCCCGCCCTTGGGGTTGGCGAAGGCGAGCACCCGGGGTGTGCCCAGGTCGCGGCGGAGCACATTGGCGGCGCGTTCCAGCTCGCTCTCGGCGCTCTGCGCCCGCCACTCGATGCGGGCCGGGTAGCCCCGCTCGACCACCGCGGGCGGCCCGGGCGGCGGCTGGTAGACCGGCTCGGCGACGGGCGGGTAGGCCACCTCGGCCCGGTAGACCGGGTCGGCCGGGGGCGGCTGGTAGGCCGGCTCGGGGCGGTAGCCGCCGCTGTCCAGCAGCGAGTAGCGCGACTCGACGGGCGGGGGCTCGGGGCGGTAGCCGCCGCCGTCGAGCAGTGAGTAGCGGGACTGGGCGGGCGGCGGCGGGTCGGCGCGGCGCACCGGCTCCGGGTCGGGGCGACCAGGGCCGGACCGCCACGACGGCTCGGCCGGATAGCCCGGCTCGGGCTGGTAGCCGGAAGGCTCGGGCTGGTAGCCCAGCGGGGCGGCCGGGTAGCCCGCGTGGTCCGGCTGGTAGCCCGAGGGCTCCGGTTGGTAGCCCGGCGGCTCCGGTTGGTAGCCCGGCGGCTCCGGCTGGTACGCCGGGTCGATCCGGTGGGCCGGGTCCACCCGGTAGCTCGCCCCCGCCCGGTAGCCGCCGCGCGCCGGCTCGGCCGGATAGCCGGGCTCCGCGGCGTACGGCTGCTCGCCCGGCGGGCCGATCGCCGCCGCCCGCCCGGCGTAGCCGTTGCCGGACCCGCGCCGGGGCAGCGGCTCGGGCGTCGCGCGGGGCGTGTCCTCGGCGTGGCGGTCGGCCTCGGCCTGCTCCGCGGTGCGACCGCCGAGCCGGGCCCGGTCGAGCAGCGCCCGCCACCGCGGTGCTGGTTCGGCCGGGCGACCCCAGCTGGTCTCCGTGCCGTCCAAGGCTCGCCCTCCCAGCGCCATCGATCTCCGCCTGACAGGCTACGAACGAAACCCTATTCGGACCACACCGGTCCGCGCACATCCTGATTCGGCTTTGTCACTTCTGCCCCGCCGTTCGGCCGCTCCCGGACGCGTCCGGGGAGGTCGCGACGCCGGACGGGGCCGCAGCCGATCCGACCCGGCTGACGTTCGGTGAGGGCTCCGTCGCCGCCCGTGCCGCTTCCGACGTTTCGCCCACCACCGGCGTCGGGCCGGCGTCGGCCGGCGGGCGGGCCACGTCGCGCTGCTCGGGCAGCGGCGGCGTCACCACCGTGCGGTCGAGCCGGCGCAGCTCCGGGGCCGGGTCGACGGCGCGCACCCCGGGCCGGGCGGCCAGGGCCCGCAGCGCGTCCGGCGCGGCCCGCACGACGGCGGCGTAGGCGCAGCGGCACCCCGACCGGTACGCCGCCGCCTCGCCCGCCGCGACCAGCGCCCCGGTCTCGTACGCCCGGCGCAGCTCGGCGTCGTCGGCGGCGGCGGCCCGGGCCCGCTGGTCGGCGGCCTCGCGGTCCTTGCGCCCCGCCACCGCGGCCATCCCCGCCACCACGTCCTGCGGGAGCCGCTGGGCCGGCAGCCGGACGATCTCGGTCTGCCGGCCGGGCAGCGGCGCCCGCGCCACCACCTCGGCCACCGCGGCCCCGGCGAGGACGTCGGCCAGCCGGTCCGGCGCGAGATAGTCCGCGAACGACACCAGCGCGTACGTGCCGGGCGGCGGCCCGCCGGACGGCAGGGCCGCGAGCTCGGCGGCGGCGGCCCGCAGGTACTCCGGAATCGACGCGCCGGGCAGCACACCGACCCGGGTCACCTCGCCCACCGTGCGGTCGCCTGCCGGCCGGTCGTGGCGGCCCGCCCAGCCGGCCGCCACCAGCACCGTCGCCACCGACAGCAGCGCGGCGACGGTGAGCGCGCGGGGCCGACGCCGGGCCGGCGCGGGGCGGTCCGGCCGTCCGGGGGCTCGGCTGGTCACCGGGTCAGTCGCGGAGGACCCGCAGCGCCCGGTCCAGGTCGTCGGGATAGTCGCTCACGAAGGTCACCTCGTCGCCGGTGCGGGGGTGCAGGAAGCTCAGCGACCGGGCGTGCAGCCACTGCCGGGCCAGCCCGAGCCGGGCCGACAGGGTCGGGTCCGCGCCGTAGGTGACGTCGCCCACGCAGGGGTGGCGCAGCGAGGAGAAGTGCACCCGGATCTGGTGGGTGCGGCCGGTCTCCAGCCGGACGTCGAGCAGGCTCGCCGCCGGGAACGCCTCCAGCGTGTCGTAGTGGGTGATGCTCGGCTTGCCGCCGGAGACCACCGCCCACCGGTAGTCGTGGTGCGGGTGCCGGTCGATCGGGGCGTCGATGGTGCCGCGCGACGGGTCGGGGTGCCCCTGCACCACGGCGTGGTAGCGCTTCTCCACCTCGCGGTGCTTGAACGCCCGCTTGAGCGCCGTGTACGCCTGCTCGCTCTTGGCGACCACCATGATCCCGGTGGTGCCCACGTCGAGCCGGTGCACCACGCCCTGCCGCTCGGCCGCGCCGCTGGTGGAGATGCGGTGCCCGATCCCGGCCAGCCCGCCGATCACGGTCGGCCCGGTCCAGCCGGGGCTGGGATGGGCGGCGACGCCGACCGGCTTGTCCACCACCACGATGTCGTCGTCGGCGTACACGACCCGCAGGCCCGGCACCGCCTGCGGCACCACGGTCGGCGGGGCGGCCGGGGCGGGCAGCGTCACCTCCAGCCAGGAGCCGGCCTTGACCTTGTGCGAGTTGGGCCGGGCGACGCCGTCGACAAGCGCGTCCCCGGCGTCGACCAGGTTCGCGGCGGCGGTGCGGGAGAGCCCGAACAGCCGGGCCACGGCCTGGTCGAGCCGCATCCCGTCCAGGCCGTCGGGGACCGGCAGGGAACGGTGGTCGCCGCCGGCGGCGAACGCGGCCGTCACGCCCGCTCCCGCTGCTCGACGGGGGCGTCGGCGGCGGGCTTGTCCCGGCCGAGCCGGGACCCGTCGCGCTGGCGGCCGGTCAGCTCCAGGAACACGGCGAGCACCACGCCGCAGACCAGCGCGCTGTCGGCCAGGTTGAACACCGGCCACACCTGCCCGTACGGGTCGAAGAGGCTGATCATGTCGACCACGTGCCCGACGAAGTGGCCGGGCGCGCGGAAGATCCGGTCGGCCAGGTTGCCCAGCGCGCCGCCCAGCACCAGGCCGAGCGAGACCGCCCACGGCACCGAACGCAGCCGCAGCGCCATCCAGCCGATCCAACCGATCACGGCGATGGTGATCAGCGGGAAGACCCAGGTGTGGTCGCTGCCGATGCTCCACGCCGCCCCGCTGTTGCGGGTGAGGCTGAGGTAGACCGCGCCACCGAGCAGCTTCACCGGCTCCCGGTCGCTGAGCGCCTGCAACGCGAGGTGCTTGGTGAGCAGGTCGGCCAGGAAGGCGAACAGGCCGACGCCGGCGAGGATCACGATCGCCCGGCGTCGGGCCCTGCCCCCGCCCGGCTCGGCGGTGCCGGTCTCGGTTCCAGCGGGCGGTGTAGCCGTCATCTGCTCCCCATCGACGCTCCCGGCGGTGATCGCTCACCGCCCTGACCGGCCGGGGAGCGAGGTCAGCGCCGCTCCTCCAGCTGCTTGCACTTCACGCAGAGGGTCGCCGACGGGAAGGCGGCGAGCCGCTCCACCGGGATCGGGTCGCCACACTTCTCGCACCAGCCGTAGCCGCCCTCGTCGAGCCGCTCCAGGGCCCGCTCGACCTGCGTGATCCGTTCCCGGATGCTGTTGGCGAGTGAGATCTCCTGCTCCCGCTCGAACGTCTTGGTGCCGGTGTCGGCCTGGTCGTCCCCGGCCGAGTCGGTCAGCCGGTCGCGCTGCAGCTCGGTGATCTCGCTCAGCGTCTGATCGTACTCGGCGCTCAGCTCGTCGCGGCGGGCCGCCAGCGCCGCCCGGATCTTCTCGGTCTCCGCGGCGCTGCGGGTGGTCCTGGCCACCGGCTTGCGCCCGGCGGTCCTGGTGTCGGCTGGCTTCACCATCGTCACTCCCTCGCGCCACGGGACCGCGGCGTGCCGCGGCCTCTGGACAGGGGTCACCGGCCTGGCGCCCCCAGGTAACAAAACGGGCGCGCGGCGAGGACCGCCGCGCACTCCGGAGGTTGGCAAGAATACGGAACGTACAGGCGTCCGACAACGTGCCGCACCGCCGCACCGCTAATCCGCCTCGAAAAGCCCTCAAATGGGCAAAACGAACGCTAGCAGATCAGTCGTCGCGGTCGTCGCCGTACTCGCCAAACCACCGCGCCAGGCGGCCCCGGCGGCTGACCGCCCGCAGCCGCCGCTCGGCCGCGTCCCGCACCCCGGCGGTGGCCACGATCAGCAGGCTGTCGCCCGCCTTCAGCCGGGTGTCCGGGCCGGGCACGAAGCCCACCCCGTCGCGCAGCACCAGGGTCACCGACGCGCCCACCGGCAGCCGCAGCTCGTCCACGTGCACCCCGCCCAGCCGCGAGCCCGGCGGCACCTCCAGTTGGAGCAGGTCGGCCCGCATCCGTTCCAGCGGCGCGGTCTCCACCCGGATCTCCGCCGGCTCGGCCGGAGCGGTCACCCGCAGCCGGCGCGCGGCCGGGGCGAGCGTGCCCGCCTGGAGCACCGTGAAGATCACCACCAGCACGAAGACCGCATCGAAGAGCCGCTCCGCCCCCGGCACCCGCTCCGACAGCGGGATGGTCGCCAGCACGATCGGCACCGCCCCGCGCAGCCCCGCCCAGGACAGGAACGCCTGCTCGCGCGGGCCGATGCGGAACGGGGTGGCCGACACCGCCACCGACAGCGGCCGGGCCAGCAGCAGCAGCGCCAGCCCGGCGACGACCGCCGGCAGCACCGCCGCCTCCAGCCGGCCCGGCGAGACCAGCAGCCCGAGCAGCACGAACAGGCCGATCTGGGCCAGCCAGGCCAGCCCGTCGGCGAAGCCGAGGATCGCCTGCCGGTGCGGCAGCCGGGCGTTGCCCAGCAGCACCCCCGCCACGTACACGGCGAGGAAGCCCGACGCGTGCAGCACCGCCCCGGCGGCGTACGCGAGCACGGTGAAGCCGACCACCGCGATCGGGTACAGCCCCGCCGAGGGCAACGCCGCCCGGCGCAGCGCCGCCCGGCCGGCCAGCCCCGCGCCCACCCCGACGGCCGCGCCCGCGCTCAGCTCGTAGCCGAGCAGCAGCACCTCGTACCACCAGGGGTGGCCGGCCTCGGTGGCCGCACGGGACAGCAGCACCACCAGCAGCACCACCGGGGCGTCGTTCATGCCCGACTCCGCCTCCAGCGTGGCGACCAGCCGGGGCGGCAGGCGCAGCCGGCGCAGGGTGGCGAAGACGGCGGCGGCGTCGGTGGACGAGAGCACCGCGCCATAGAGCATCGCCAGCCGCCAGTCCAGCCCGAGCAGCAGGTGCACCGCCAGGCCGACCACCAGGATGCTCACCAGCACGCCGACGGTGGACAGCGCCGAGGCGAGGCCGAGCACCGGGCGCAGGGTGCTCCACCGGGCGGTCAGCCCGCCCTCGGCGATGATCACGATCAGGGCGCAGAAGCCGAGGGTGCGGGTCAGGTCGACGTCGTCGAAGCGGATGCCCAGCCCGGACTCGCCGATGGCCACCCCGAGCGCCAGGTAGACCAGGAGGCTGGGCACGCCGAGGCGGGTGGAGAAGCGGACCGCGCCGACCGCCACCAGCAACACCCCGGCGCCGAGCAGCAGTGCGAGATCGAACCCGGGGGTCATGCCGCCCCGGTGCGGCCAGCCGTCACCGGCCGGCCCCGTCACGCAGTCGGCGCAGCGTCTCCGCCAACCCCGGCGTCGGGCGTTCCACCGCGAAGAGCTTGTCGCGGCTCGCCGCCCCCGCCCGCAGCGCGACGGCCGCCGGCCGGACGCCGAGCGCGTCGGCGAGGGCCCGGCGGGCCGCCTCGGTGGCCCGGCCGTCCACCGGCGGGGCGTTCACGGCGATCACCAGCGCCGGCCCGTGCGGGCCGTCGTGCCGGCCGCCGACGCGGGCGCGGGCGGCACCCGGCTTGACCCGTACGGCGACGGTGAGCGTGTCGTCCATCGGGCGGTCAGAGCGGCTGGGCGTCGGCGAGGAGGACGTCGTCCGGCGCGCAGCGGGCGCACGGGGTGAAGCCCAGCCGCACCGCCTCGCCCACCGGCAGCGGCTCCGCCTCGCGGCCGTAGAGGTGGAGACAGTCGGACAGGTGGTAGCGGGGCCGGCCGTCCACCACCTGGACCTCCGCGTCGAGCGCGGCGACCAGCGCCGCGTCGGCCGGGGACACCCGCAGCGCGGGCGGCTCGTCCGGGAGCGAGAGGGTCTCGCCCGCCGCGTCGGCGGGCAGGTCCGCGTCGGCGGCCGGCGACCCGGGCGGTTGCCGCCACCCGGGGTCGTCGGCGTCGAGCGTGGACGAAACGCGCTGGGCCGGAATGTCCGGACCGGCCGGGGGCTCGGCCGCGTCCCACGGGGCGCGGCCCGCCGGGGGCCGGCGCTCCCCGGACGGGTCGGGGTCGACCCGCGCGGCTGCCGCCCGGGTGGCGGCCGCCTGGCGGGCAC
This sequence comes from Micromonospora sp. NPDC002575, assembly GCF_042889525.1. Lineage (NCBI taxonomy): Bacteria > Bacillati > Actinomycetota > Actinomycetes > Micromonosporales > Micromonosporaceae > Micromonospora > Micromonospora sp. NPDC002575. Next base: position 198,965 of record NZ_JBIARA010000010.1, read on the forward strand.
CCACCACCAACGCGACGGCGGCCAGCAGGCTGGCCGCGATGGACGCGGCCAGCAGCCCGCTGGAGCCACCGGTGAGGCCGACCACCAGGAGCACGACCGCGACGAGGATGAGCAACAGGCTTGCGACTAGCACGGCTCACCCCCGCCGCATCGGATTCAGGTGGCACGGTCGGCAGCCGTCCCCACGACGGCCGCCACACCGAAGATCAGCGGCCGGACTCCAGCGCGCCGGAGCGCCCGCCGCCGTACGAGCCGGCGAGGCCGGCGGCCGCGAGGCCGTTGCTGCCCCCGACGGCCCGGCCGCCCTCGGCCCGGGTCATCTCGGCCTCCAGGCCCTGGCCACGGCCGTCGAGGTCGCGCAGCTGGCTCTCCAGGTAGGCCTTGAGCCGGGTGCGGTACTCCCGCTCGAACTGCTTGAGCTCCTCGATGTGCTTCTGCAGCGCGGTGCGCTTGGCGTCCAGGCCGCCCATGGCCTCCTGGTGCCGCTGGCGGGCGTCGCGCTCCAGGGCGTCGGCCTTGGCGCGCGCCTCGCGGGTGACCTCCTCGGCCTTGGAACGGGCCTCGGAGAGCAGTTGGTCGGCCTCGCGACGGGCGTCGGAGACGTGGTCGTCGGCGGTGCGCTGGGCCATCATCAGCACCCGCAGCGCCTGCTGCTCGCCGTCGCCGGCCACGGCCGGGCCGCCCTGGGCGCGGACCTGCTCCAGCTCGGCCTGCATCGCCCGGGCAGCCTGCTCGGCGGCCACCTTGTCGCGCTGCACCCGGTCGAGCTGGGCCTTGACGTCGTTGAGCTCCGCGGCGAGCCGGGCGTCGCCGCCTGGACCGGCGGGGGCACCGCCGCGACCGCCGCGCTCCACCTGGGCGCGCAGCTCGTTGTTCTCCTCGATCAGACGGGCGAGCTCGCGCTCGACCTCGTCCAGGAAGGCGTCGACCTCCTCCTCGTCGTACCCCCGCTTGCCGATCGGCGGCTTTTTGAAGGCGACGTTGTGAACGTCGGCCGGGGTCAGCGGCATCGAAACTCCTCGGGTCAGTTGCGGCCGCGTAGCGGGCTGGACCTGCGGGTCTGCATCACCCGAGGATCAGCCGCTTCAACACGAACTCCATCAGCACGAACAGGATAACCAGGAGCACAAGGGAGGCCAGGTCGATGCTCACGGTACCAATTCGCAGCGGAGGGATCACACGCCTCAACGCCTTGAGAGGCGGATCAGTGACGCTCCACACGGATTCCAGCCCCACCGTCGCTCCCCGGCCGGGCTGCCAGCGACGCCCGTAGGCGAGGACCGCGCTGAGGACAAACCGGGCCAGAAGAACGATCAGGAAGACATACAGGATCAGGTACAGCACTTGCAGCAGGATCGACAACACAGCAGGCGACGTCCCTCGGTCGGGCGGGGCTAACTCAGGCTGAAGAACCCGCCCTCAGCGATCTTGGCCTTGTCCTCCGCGGTGACCTGGACGTTGGCCGGTGAGAGCAGGAACACCCGGTTGGTCACGCGCTCGATCGTACCGCGCAGCCCGAAGGCCAGCCCGGCGGCGAAGTCGACCAACCGGCGGGCATCGGCCTCGTCCATCTCGGTGAGGTTGATGATCACCGGGACGCCGTCGCGGAAGTGCTCCCCGATCGTGCGGGCCTCCCGGTAGGTGGTGGGGTGCAGCGTGGTGATCTGGTAACGCTGCTCCTCCTCCACCGGGGCCACCCGCTCGCGCGGCTGGGCCTGCGGGGCCAGGGCGAGGTTGTCGCGGGTGTGGTAGGTCAGCGCGCCGGAGCCCTCCCCGCCGGAGCTGCGGGTGATCGACCGGACGCTGGACCGGTCGGGGCGCTCGACCCGCTCGGCGCGCTCCGGCCGGTCGGAATCCGCCCGGTCCCGGTCGGACTCCAGCGAACGGGTGGCGGAACGCTCGGTCAGCCGCCCCCGCTCGCCGGCCCGGGGCCGCGGCGCCGGCGGCTCGTCGGCATCGTCATCGTCGTCGTCGGCGAACTCCTCGGCGTACCGGCCCTGCCGGTAGCGCGACGACTCGCGGTAGCCACCCTTGTCGTAGCCACCGTCGTCGTACGCCCGCTCGTCGTCCTCCTCGACCAGACCGAGCCAGACCCCCGCCTTGCGCAGTGCACCCATCCCGCGCCCTTCCGTCCGCCGTGCGGCACGCGCCCCCGTGCCGTGTCGCTTCTCGCGAGTGGACAACCTGCCCACCGGACCGGAACAGCAATCCCCCGGCCCACGATTCGCGGTCGCGGGCCGCGCCCCCTGACGACGGGACGCCGCTCCTGAAACAACACTGATGTAATTTGCTTCTCTCGCGGGTCAGGCTACCGCAGCGTGGAACGCATTCCGAGCAACGCGCTGCCGACGCGGACATGTGTCGCGCCGTGTCGGATTGCCGCCTCCAGGTCCCCGCTCATCCCGGCAGAGAGCACGACCGCCCCCGGATGGGCCGCGCGGAACGCCTGCGCCACCTCCGCGAGCCGGGCGAACGCCCGCTGCGGCTCCCAGCCCAGCGGCGCCACCGCCATCAGCCCGGCCAGCCGCAGCCCCGCCGCGCCGGCCACCGCCTCGGCCACCGGGCCGAGCCCGACGTCCGCGTCGGCCGAGCCCGGCAGCGCCCCGCCCCGGGCCGGGTCGGCGTCGATGCTGACCTGCACCAGCACGTCGACGGGCCGGTCCCGGCCCGCCAGGGCCGCGGCGTCGAGCGCCCGGGCCAGCCGGACGCTGTCGACCGACTGGACGACGTCGGCGTAGCGGACCACCGACCGGCACTTGTTGCGCTGCAGCTGCCCGATGAAGTGCCAGCGGGGCGTCGCCCCCGCGGCGGCCACCTCGGCGGCCTTGCCGGCGGCCTCCTGGTCCCGGTTCTCCCCCATGTCGACCACGCCGAGCCCGGCCAGGGCCAGCACGTCGGAGGCCGGGTAGGTCTTGGTCACCGCGACCATGGTGACCTCGGCGCGGTCCCGCCCCGCCGCCGCGCAGGCGTCGGCGATGCGGGACCGGACCCGGGCCAGCCCGGCTGCCAGCTCGGCCCGGCGGTCGGGGCGCCCCGGGCCCGGGCGCACCGTCGGGTTCACGTCGGTCATCTCCGGCCGTCAGGATCCGTTCTTGAGGAAGTCCGGCACGTCCACGTCGTCGAAGAGCACCCGCCGCGGCGACTGGGACGGCGCCGGCATCGTGGCCGGGGGCGGCGTCGGCGTGGTCGGCTGGGCCGGCTGGTTCTGGTTGCTCTTGCGGCTCGGCTCCGGCTTGTAGGCCGGCGTCCCGCCGTCGAACCCGGCGGCGATCACGGTGACCCGCACCTCGTCGCCGAGGGCGTCGTCGATGACCGCGCCGAAGATGATGTTGGCGTCCGGGTGGGCCGCGTCGGTGACCAGCTGCGCCGCGTCGTTGATCTCGAAAAGGCCGAGGTCGGAGCCGCCGGCGATGGAGAGCAGCACCCCGCGTGCGCCGTCCATGCTCTGCTCCAGCAGCGGGCTGGAGATGGCCGCCTCCGCCGCCTCGACCGCGCGGTTCTCGCCCCGGGCGCTGCCGATGCCCATCAGCGCGCTGCCCGCGCCGCTCATCACGCTCTTGACGTCGGCGAAGTCCAGGTTGATCAGACCCGGGGTGGTGATCAGGTCGGTGATGCCCTGGACACCGGAGAGGAGCACCTGGTCGGCCGTGCGGAACGCGTCCATCATGCTGATGTTGCGGTCACCGAGCGCCAGCAGCCGGTCGTTGGGGATGACGATCAGCGTGTCGCACTGGTTGCGCAGCTCGTCTATCCCCGCCTCGGCCTGCACCTGACGGCGCTTGCCCTCGAACGAGAACGGCCGGGTGACCACGCCGATGGTCAGCGCGCCGAGCTTGCGGGCGATGTTCGCCACCACCGGCGCGCCGCCGGTGCCGGTGCCGCCGCCCTCGCCGCAGGTCACGAAGACCATGTCGGCGCCCTTGAGCACCTCCTCGATCTCGTCGCGGTGGTCCTCCGCGGCGTTCTTGCCGACGTCGGGGTTGGCGCCCGCGCCGAGCCCTCGGGTCAGCTCGCGCCCCACGTCCAGCTTGACGTCGGCGTCGCTCATCAGCAGCGCCTGCGCGTCGGTGTTGATCGCGATGAACTCGACGCCCTTGAGCCCAACCTCGATCATCCGGTTGACGGCGTTGACGCCGCCGCCCCCGATGCCGACGACCTTGATGACCGCCAGGTAGTTGTGCGGAGGTGTCATCTCCGGTCCTTTCCCTTCGAGATTGGCATGGGCCGACCCCACACGGCTTGGCCAGACCAGCGCCGACACGGCCGGGCCCCCAACGAGGGCGAGAGGTGAACCCTCACCCTCTACTAGAGGCTTACTGTTATGTCAACTACTGATCCTCTTCGGGGCAACGTAAGCGGCCCCACGCCCGGAGCCAAGGACCCGCCCGGCGTGTCGCCGCCGGAGAGGGCCATGCCTCATCTTTCGGCCCGCGCCGCCGGCCGGCCCGCCTCGCGGGCGGCCACCACGGGCGGGCCGCTGACCCGCCGGTCACCTGAAGGTGACCACGTCCGGCGCGCTCACGTCGATCGTGTCGGCCTTCCGACCGAGCAGGGCCGTGGCGACCCGGGCCTTGTCCGCCCCCCGGGTGGTGTCCCCCCAGACGACGGTCCGGTCGCCGCGCAGCCGCAGGCTGATCCGGGCCAGCCCTTCGACGCCGACCTCCACGAGCTGCCCGCGCAGCTCCGGGGTCAGCGCGCCCAGCACCTCCAGCCCGGCCAGGGTGCCCGGATCCGCCGGCCCCGGCCGGCCGACCCGCACCACCGGCAGGCCGTCCGGCTGCCGGGACACCGACTGGAACACCACCCCGGACCCGTCGACCACGGCGAACCGCCCGTCCTGCGGCACCACCGCCACCGGCGTGCGCTCCACCACCCGCACCACCAGCGCGCCCGGCCAGTCCCGGGTGACCGTCGCCCGCTCCACCGGGGGGAGGGCGCCGATCCGCCGGGCGACGGCGGCCAGGTCGACCCGCGCCAGCGGCTGGTCGTCCGGCACCGCGGCGGCCTCGCGGACCTCCACCGCGGAGACCAGCTCCGCGCCCTCCACCCGCACCTCGCGCACCCCGAGCAGCCCGGTGCCGAGCACCGTCCAGGCCACCAGGGCGGCCAGGGCCAGCACCCCGGCGGTCACCGCCCAGGGCAGCGCCGCGCGCATCCGGCGCTGCCGCGCCCGGGCCATGAACCGCCGGGTCGACGGCGGCACCGCGTCCGAGCCGGCCCGCACCAACTGCCAGCGCCGCACCGGCCCCCGCCGGCCGCCGCCCGGGTCCACCCCGGCCGTGCGGCCGCGCGCCGGACCGGGGCTCATCCGGCGGTGGCCGCCGAGCCGCCCGCACCGCCGGCGGCGTCACCGGCGCGGACCGACAGGGCCGCCAGCAGCTCGTCGCCCATCAGCGAGATCGGTGGGGCGCCCATCGTCACCACCACGTCGCCCGGACGCGCCCGGCGGGCCACCTCGGCCGGCACGTCGTCCCACGCCTCGACGAACACCTTCCGGTCCTCCGGCAGCGCCACCGCCGCGAGCAGCGCCACCGCGCCCTCCCCCGGCTGGCGCAGCTCGCCGGGGCCGAAGACCTCCAGCAGCACCAGCTCGTCGGCGATGGCCAGGGCGGCGGCGATCTCCGCCTGCAGGTCCCTGGTCCGGTAGAGCCGGTAGGGCTGGAACACCACGATCAGCCGGCCCTCGCCGGCCACCTCGCGCAGCGTCCGCATCGCCAGCGTCATCGAGGTCGGGTGGTAGGCGTACTCGTCGTAGACCAGCACCCCGTCGGCGACGCCCTTGCGCTCGAAGCGCCGCCGCACCCCGGGAAACGCCGCGAGCGCGGCCTCCGCCGCCTCGACGGGCAACCCCAGCAGGTACGCGGTGAGCACCGCCGACGCGCTGTTGAGCCCCATGTGCCGCCCCGGCACCGGCAGCCGGAACTCGCCCAGCGAGCGCCCGTCGACCTCGGCGAGGTAGCGCACCCCCTGCGCGGAGGAGACGACCTCGCTCAGCCGCAGGTCGGCGTCGGCCGCCTCGCCGTACGTGTGCACCCGGCGGCCCTCGGCCCGCAGGGTCTGCGCCAGCCGCCGCCCGCCCGGGTCGTCGGCGCAGGTGACGATGAACCCGTCGGGGTCGGTGAGCCGGGCGAACTCGGCGAACGCCGCCTCCAGCGTGGCCAGGTCCCCGTACGTGTTGAGGTGGTCGGCCTCGATGTTGGTGATCACCGAGACGTACGGGCGGTAGATGAGGAACGAGCGGTCGCTCTCGTCCGCCTCGACCACGAAGTGCTCGCCCGTGCCGTGGTGCGCCCCGGAGCCGACCTCGGAGATCTCCCCACCGATCACGAAGGACGGATCGGCGCCGGCCTGCTGGAGCACCATCGTCACCATCGAGGTGGTGGTGGTCTTGCCGTGGGTGCCGGCGATCGCCACCGTGCGCCGGCCCGTCATCGCCGCCGCGAGCGCCTCGGAGCGGTGCAGCACCCGCAGCCCGCGCCGCCGCGCCTCCGCCATCTCCACGTGGTCCTGCGGGATCGCCGAGGAGTAGACGACCGTGTCGACGCCGTCGAGGTTGGACGGCTCGTGGGTCATGTGGATGGTCCCGCCCAGCGCCCGCATCCCGGCCAGCGACGGCCACTCGCGCAGCTCGCTGCCGGAGACCGGCAGGCCCCGGGTGAGGAACAGCCGGGCCAGCCCGCTCATGCCGACGCCGCCGACCCCGATCAGGTGGATCCGGCCCAGGTCCTCGGCGGTCAGCGTGCCGGCCGGGGTGAACTGCGCGGTGTTCATGACGGGAACCTTCCGGTCGCGACGGCCGCGCCCCTCATCGGGCCACCGCCTCGTAGACGAAGTTCAGCAGCGCCTCGTCGCCGTCGCGCCGCCCGTACGCCGCCGCGGCGGCGCCCATCGCGGCGAGCCGGTGCGGGTCGCGGATCAGCGGGATGATCGTGCGCTCCACCCAGTCCGGGGTCAGCTCGGCGTCGTCCACGAGCAGCCCGCCGCCGGCCTCCACCACGGGCAGCGCGTTGCGCTTCTGCTCCTGGTTGCTGTGCGGGTACGGCACGTAGACGGTGGGCAGCCCGATCGCGGCGACCTCGGCGCAGGTCATCGCCCCGCCCCGGCCGAGCATCAGGTCGGCGGCGGCGTAGCCGATCTCCATCTGGGACAGGTACGGCAGCGTCACGTACGGCACCGGCAGGTCGCTGGGGATCGGCACCGGCTCGTTGCGGGCCCCCATCACGTGCAGCACCTGCACGCCGTGCCGGGCCAGCTCCTTGGCCGCGCCCGCGACGGCGAGGTTGATCGACCGGGCGCCCTGCGAGCCGCCGGCGACGAAGAGGACCGGCAGGTCCGGCCGGAGTCCGAAGTGGGCGCGGGCGGCGGCGGCGTTGGCGGCCCGGTCCAGCCCGGCGATGCCCCGGCGCAGCGGCACCCCGACCACCCGGGCGTCGCGCAGCGCCTCGGCCTGCGCCGGCTGGTGCGGGAAGCCCACCGCGACGTTGCTCGTGAACTTCATGCCGAGCCGGTTGGCCACCCCCGGCGGCACGTTCACCTCGTGGATGACGATCGGCAGCTCGCGCCGCCAGGCGGCCAGGTAGCCGGGCACCGAGACGTACCCGCCGAAGCCGACGACCACGTCGGCGGCGACCTCGTCGATCACCTTGCCCGCCGCGCGGGCCGCCTTCCACATCCGGTCGGGGGTGCGGACCAGGCTCATGTTCACCGACCGGGGGAGCTGGTACGCCGGGATCTGCCGCAGGTCGTAACCGGCCGGCGGGATCAGCTCGTTCTCCAGGCCCTTGGGTGTGCCGAGGCAGGTGATCCGGACGCCCGGGTCGTGTCGGCGCAGGCAGTCGGCGAAGGCGAGCAGCGGGTAGATGTGCCCACCCGTGCCCCCTCCGCAGAGCACCACCGAACGCAGCGGACCCATCAGCGTCTCCTCTCGCTCGCCGTCCCGCCCCGGGCCCGGTCCGGCCGGGCGCCACGGGATGCGGCCTGGTCGTCCTCGCGCCGCGCCCGCGACCGGGGCACGGACCCACGGTCCGCCGGTGGCGGCGCCGGACGACGGCGCCGGCCGGGAAGCGGCGGCAACGGGGCCCAGAGTAGTCGGACCCACCGGGCGGGCGGACGGGCATGCAGGGCTCGGGCCGCGTCGGGTTCGCAGCGGGCGAACGAGGCGAGCATGCCCACCGCCGCCAGGGTCACCACCAGGGCGCTTCCGCCGTCGGAGATGAACGGCAGCGGCACGCCGGTCATCGGCGTCAGGCCGATGACCCCGCCGATGTTGATGATCGCCTGGCCGACCAGCCAGGTGGTGGCCCCGGCGGCGGCGAGGCGGCGGAACGGGTCCTCCACCCGCCGGGCGATGCGCAGCCCGGTGTAGCCGAGCACCGCGAACAGGGTGATCAGCACCACGCAGCCGACCACGCCCAGTTCCTCGGCGAGCACGGCGAAGATGAAGTCGTTGTGCGCCTCGGGCAGCCAGCCGAACTTGAAGCTGCTCTTGCCCAGCCCGACGCCGAACCAGCCCCCGTGCTCGATGGCGTTGCGGCCCTGGACGAGCTGGTAGCACCAGTTCTCGAAGCAGTCCTTGGGCTCGGGCGGGTTGAAGAAGATGGTGAGCCGGGCCAGCCGGTAGTTCTCCTCCCCCTTCTCCCCCGAGCCCGCGCCCAGCGAGGCGGCGGCGACCAGCAGCCCGATGCCGACCAGCCCGATCACCGACAGCACGGCGAAGACCTTGGTGCGCACCCCGGCCGCCCAGAGCAGGCCGACGACGAGGGCCAGCAGGCAGAGCATCGTGCCGACGTCGTTGTAGCCGACCAGCACGAACAGCAGCGCGACCACGGGGAACAGCGGGGTGGCCAGCTCCTTCCACCAGCCGAGCCGGGCGCCCTTGCGGGCCAGCACGTCGGCCCCCCACAGCACCAGCGCGAACTTCGCCAGCTCGGAGGGCTGGAGCTGGACGCCGCCGACGAACAGCCACAGCAGGTTGGCCTCCAGCGGCCCCACCCGCTTGACCCCGAAGAACGAGTTGAGCGCGAGCAGCAGGTTGAGCACCAGCAGCAGCACCACGGCGACGCCGAGCGCCGTGCCGGCCACCGACCGGTAGGTGCTCGCCGGCAGCCGCTGGCACACCCAGAACGCCACCACCCCGATCACCGCGAAGATCGCCTGCTGGGTGGCGTCGGCGAAGGCGTTGCCCTCCTCGGCGTAGTTCTTCACGCTGGTGGCCGAGAAGACCATGGTCAGGCCGATGACCAGCAGCAGGCCGGCGCTGGAGATCAGCAGGTAGTACGAGGCCAGGGGCCGGGCGAGCAGGCCGCGCAGCGCGGCCAGCCCGCCGGCGGCGTCCAGGCCGAAACCCGGCGCGGCGGCCGGGGGGTCGGCCCCCCGGCCGCCCCCCGGGCCGCGTCGGCCGGACGTGTCGGTCGTTGTCGCGCTGGCGCCTCGGTCCTCCCCCACCCGCCCATCATCGCGAATGCGAGCGGCCCGTTCCGGCCGAACGCCGTGGTCGGCGTGTCGCCGGGCGAAAGGAAGGGCCCCCTGTTAACGCATTCTGCATAGCAGGGGCCCCTTCTTAACGCCTAGCGCTTGACGCCCGGCGCGCCGGGCGCCTGACGCCCAGCGCGCCGGGCCGCGCGGGGTGGGGCCGCGCGGGGTGGGGCCGCGCCGGCGGCTCAGCCCATCGCGGCGAGGAAGTCGCTGTAGAACAGGCCGAGCGCGATGGCCACGCCGATCCCCGCGATGATCCAGAACCGGACCACGATGTTGACCTCGCTCCAGCCGGCCAGCTCGAAGTGGTGCTGCAGCGGCGACATGCGGAACACCCGCTTGCCGGTGGTGCGGAACGAGATGATCTGGATGACCACCGACATCGTGATGATCACGAAGAGCCCGCCGATGATCGGCAGCAGCAGGATGGTCCGGGTGGACATCGCCATGCCGGCGATCAGGCCGCCCAGGCCCAGCGCGCCGGTGTCGCCCATGAAAATCCGGGCCGGCGAGGTGTTCCACCACAGGAAGCCCACGCAGGCCCCGGCCGCCGCCCCGGCGATCAGCGCGATCTCCAGCGGGTCCCGCACCGTGTAGCAGTAGTTGTCCGGGTTCGCCGTGTACGACGGGTCGGCGCACCAGTGCCGGTACTGCCAGAACGCGATCAGCGCGTACGCGGCGAGGACCATCACCGACGCGCCGGTGGCCAGGCCGTCCAGGCCGTCGGTGAGGTTCACGCCGTTGGTCGCCGCCATCACCACGAAGATGAAGATGACCACCGCGCCGATCTTGGTGACGTCCAGCGCGGGGATGTCCCGGATGAAGCTCAGCGTGGTGGCGCCCACGGTCTCGGTGTTGGTGGCCGCCCCGCTGGCGTCGGTCATGCTGCTGGGAAAGTAGAGCGCGACGACGCCGAAGGCCGCGCCGACCAGGATCTGCCCGGCCAGCTTGCCCCGCTTGTTGAGCCCGCCGCTGTTGCGCTTGCGGACCTTCAGGAAGTCGTCGATGAAGCCGACCGCGCCGGAGAAGACCATCAGGCCCAGCAGGACCAGCGCGGTGATGGTCGGCTCGACCTGGGCGATCTGCGCGTCCGGCAGGGTGGTCAGGGCGAGGTGCCCGGCGACGTACGCGATGACCGTGGCCAGGATGAAGACCACGCCGCCCATCGTCGGCGTGCCCTTCTTGCCCTCGTTGCTGGCCAGCCCGAGGTTCGATCGGATCGGCTGGCCGGCCTTCAGCCGGGCGAACACCTTGATCGCGATCGGGGTGCAGAAGAGCGAGACGAGGAACGCCACCCCGATGGCGACGATCACCGCCCTCATGCGGCGGCACCCCCGTCCGTGGCGTCGGCGCGCAGCGCGTCGGCCACCTCCCAGGTGCGGTACCGGGAGCCCTTCACCAGGACGACGTCGCCCGCCCGTAGTTCACTCCGCAGCACCTCGACGGCCGCCGCCTGATCGGTGAGCAGCACCGATCCTCCTCCCCAGTCCTCTACCGCTGTCGCGCCCTCGTGGATCGGCGCCGCCGGCTCGCCCACCACGAGCAGCCGGTCCACACCCAGCTCGGCCGCGAGCCGGCCGACCTCCAGGTGTCCCTGTCGTTCGTACTCCCCCAGCTCGGCCATGTAGCCGAGCACCGCGACCGCGCGGCCCGCGCCGCGCATCCCGGCGAGCGCCCGCAGCGCCACCGCCGTGGACGCCGGGTTCGCGTTGTACGAGTCGTCGATCACCGTCACGCCGTCGGGGCGGTCGAAGACGTCCATCCGGCGGGTGGAGACCAGACCGAGCTCGCCCAGCGCGCCGGCCAGCTCGGCCAGCGGCATGCCCAGCTCCCGGGCGACCGCCGCGGCGGCCAGCGAGTTCGACACCTGATGCCGGCCGGTGAGCCCGAGCCGCACGGCCGCGCTCCCCTCCGGCGTGACCAGGGTGTACGCGGCACGGCCCCGCCCGTCCAGCGTCACGTCCACGGCCCGCAGGTCGGCGTGCGCGGCCTCGCCGTAGCGCACCACACGGGCGGCGGTGCGGGCGGCCATCGCGTCGACGAGGGGGTCGTCGGCGTTGAGCACGGCCAGCCCGTCGGCGGGCAGCGACTCGACCAGCTCGCCCTTGGCCAGCGCGATGTTCTCCACCGAGCCGAACTCGCCGAGGTGCGCCACGCCGACGTTGAGCACCACGGAGATGCGCGGCGGCACCACCTCGCACAGGTAGCGCACGTGCCCCACCCCCCGGGCGCCCTTCTCCAGCACCAGGAAGCGGGTGTCCGCGTCGGCCTGCAACGCCGTCCACGGGTGGCCCAGCTCGTTGTTGAACGACCCGGGCGGGGCCACCGTGGGGCCGAGCCGCGCGGTGAGCTGGGCGATCAGGTCCTTGGTGGTGGTCTTACCCGACGAGCCGGTCAGCCCGATCACGGTCAGCGCGGGCAGCCGGTCCACGACCGCGCGGGCCAGCCGGCCCATCGCGTCGAGCGCGTCGCCGACGAGCACCATCGGCACGCCGGGCACCTCCCGGGTGCCGAGCACCGCCACCGCGCCGGCGGCCACCGCGGCGGCGGCGTAGTCGTGGCCGTCCACCTTCTCGCCGGGGAACGCGACGAACAGCGCGCCCGGCCCGGCCTTGCGCGAGTCGAACTCCACCGGGCCCGTCACCCGGGCGGCGGGGTCGGCGGCGACCAGCCGGCCGCCGACCGCCCCGGCCACCTCGGCCAGCGTCAGCGGGATCATCGCCGGCCCGCCAGGTCACCGAAGCGGGCGCGCAGCGCGTCGGCCAGCTCCGTACGGTCGTCGAACGGCAGCACCTCGCCGCCCACCTCCTGCCCACGCTCGTGCCCCTTGCCGAGCACGGCGACCACGTCACCCGGGGCGGCCAGCCGGACCGCCTCGTCGATCGCCGCGCGCCGGCCGGCCACCTCGACGATCCGGGCCGGCGTGGCGGCGGCGTACGCCCCGGCCAGCACCTCCGCCCGGATCCCGGCCGGCTCCTCGGTGCGCGGGTTGTCGTCGGTCACCAGCACCACGTCGGCGCCCCGGGCGGCGGCGGCGCCCATCTCCGGCCGCTTGCCGCGGTCCCGGTCGCCGCCGGCGCCGATGACGCAGATCAGCCGCCCGGCGCTCAGCTCGCGCAGCGCGGCCAGGGCCGCCACGATCGCGTCGGTCTTGTGCGCGTAGTCGACCACGCCGCGCACCGGCCCGGCCGCCGAGACCAGCTCCAGCCGGCCGGGCACCCCGCCGCAGGCGGCCACCCCGGCGGCGGCGGTGGACGCGTCCACCCCCGCGCCGACCAGCGCGGCGATGGCCAGCAGGGCGTTGGCGACGTTGTGCCGCCCGGGCAGCGCCACCCCGGCCGGCACGGTCAGCCCGCCGGGGCCGTGCGCGGTGAACCGCTGCGCGTAGCCCTCGCCGTCGACGTCCGTGGCGTACCAGGTGGCGGTGGGGTCGCCGGCGGCCGAGTAGCTGACCGTGGCGGGGGTGTACAGCGGGCGCAGCGCCGGCTCGTCGTGGTTGAGCACCTCGGCGGCGCAGCGCCCGTCGAAGAGCTGCGCCTTCGCGGCGAAGTAGTCCGCCGAGTCGGCGTGAAAGTCCAGGTGGTCCGAGCCGAAGTTGGTGTAGCCGCCGACGGTGAACCGCACCCCGCCGACCCGGCCCATGGCCAGGGCGTGGCTGGAGACCTCCATGACCAGCGCGGTGACCCCGCGCTCCCGGGCGGCGGCGAGCATGGCGTGCAGGTCGGTGGCCTCCGGGGTGGTGCGCACGCTGTCGACGACCAGGTCGCCCAACCGGGTCTCCACCGTGCCGATCAGGCCCGTGACGTGGCCGGCGGCGCGCAGCCCCGACTCCACGAGGTAGGCGGTGGAGGTCTTGCCGGCGGTGCCGGTGATCCCGATGACGGTCAGGCCGGCGGTGGGGTCGCCGTAGACGGCGGAGGCGAGCGGGCCGAGCACCGCGCGGGGGTCGGGCACCACCAGCGCCGGCAGGCCCGCCGCGGCCACCGCCGGCGCGCCGGCCGGGTCGGTGAGGGCGGCCACCGCGCCGGCCGTGGCGGCGGCGGCGGCGAACTCCGCCCCGTGGCGGCGGGCGCCGGGCAGCGCGGCGTACAGGTCGCCGGGGCGGACCTCCTGGCTGGCGTGGGTCACCCCGGTCACCGCCGGGTCGGCGGCCCCCTCGGGGGCCTCGACGGCGAGCCGGTCGGCGAGTTCGCCGAGCCGGATTCCGGTCACGGAACGTGGGCGTGGATTGCCGGGCACGGCGTCAGACCCTACCCGGTCGTCCGGTTCCGACCGTACAGCCGCCCCGGTGGTTCGTCCCCACCAACCGATGATGTCCCGCCGTGCCTGGTCAGCGCGGAAAGACCTCGAACTTGGGGGCCGGCGCGCCGGACGGGGGGACGCGGTTGCGGCTGAGCGTGAAGCCCATGATGTCGCGGAACGCGGGCGCGGCGACCGCCCCGCCCCCGCCGCCGGGGCTCCACACGAACACCGCCACGACGAAGCGCGGGTTGTCCGCCGGGGCCATCCCGATGAACGAGCCGACCTCGCCGGGCTGCTGCTTGCCGTCGACGTAGCGGATGCCGGTGCCGGTCTTGCCGGCGACCCGGTAGCCGGGCACCGCCGCGGCGAGCCCGGTGGCCCCGTCGACGGTGGTGACCGCCTCCAGCATGGTGCGCAGCGCCGCCGCGTTGGCCGGGCTGAGCACCGACCGGGTGACCGGCGCCTTGCCCGGCGTGCGGCTGCCGTCCTTGCCGCTGATCACCTCCTTGATCAGGTGCGGCTGGACGTACGTGCCGTTGTTGGCGATCGCGGCGTACGCGGCGGCCATCTGCAACGGGGTGGCGTCGACGCTGTGCCCGATCGGCACCGACCCGTACGACGACCCGCTCCACGACCGGGCGGGCAGCAGCCGGCCGCTGGCCTCCCCCGGGATGCCCTCGCCGGTGGGCTGGCCGAGGCCGAAGCGCTTCTGGTAGTCGATCAGCCGGTCCGGGCCGAGCTTGTCGGCGATCTCGATGGTGCCGACGTTCGACGAGTACGCGAGCATCCCGGGCAGGCTCATCCGCCGCCCGTTCGCCGGGTGGGTGTCGCGGAAGGTGGTGTCGCCCCGGACGATGGTGTCGGGGATCGGCAGCGCCGTGTCGGGGGTGATCACGCCCTCCTGGAGCGCCGCGCCGAACGTGATCGCCTTGTGGATCGAGCCGGGGTCGACCACGAAGCTGGTGGCCGCGTCCTCCCGGTCGGTCGGCTCGCTCTCCTGCGGCTTCGCCGCGTTGTAGGTGGGGTGGCTGGCCTGGGCCAGCACCTCGCCGGTGGGCACGTCGAGGACGATGGCGACGCCGACGCTGCCCTGCGCCCTGGCCACCTGGGTCTTGAGCACCTGCTGCGCCTTGAACTGGAGGTCCCGTTCGATGGTCAGCGTCAGGGAGCTGCCCGGCTTGGCGGGGGTGGTGCTGCTGTAGCCGCCGGGGATCGGGGCGTCCAGCTTGCCCTGGCCGGCCTCGTAGACCCGGCGGCCGTTCTCGCCGCGCAGCAGGTCGTCGTAGCGGGCCTCCAGCCCTTCCAGGCCGACCATGTCCTGGCTGGTGAAGCCGATCAGGTTGGCGGCCAGGTCGCCGCCGGGCACCTCGCGCCGCTCGTCGCGGTGCACGCCGATGCCGTACAGGTCGAGCGCCACGATCTTCTTGGCGGTGGGGATGTCGACGCCCCGGGCCAGGTACTCGAACTGGGAGGCGTTCCCGTTCTCCAGGGTGCGGGGCTTCATCCGTTCGGCCAGTTCGGAGGCCGGCAGGCCGAGCAGGGGCGACAGCGCCTGCGCGGTCGCCGTGCGGTCCTTGACCCGGGTCGGGTCGGCGAAGACGTACCGGGCCTCGACGCTGTTGGCCAGCGGTGCGCCGGTGCGGTCGTAGATCGCTCCCCGGGGGGCCGGCAGGTCGACCCGGGTGAGCCGGTTGGCCAGGCCGCCGCCGGCGTACGCCGGGGTGTCGACCGCCTGGAGGAAGACCAGCCGGACGCCGATGGTGGCGAACAGCGCGAGGACGAGCAGGGTGCCCAGGCGCAGCCGGCGGCGCGGGTCGGCCAGCCGGGGCGGCTTGCGGGGCTTGCGCGGCGACCGGCCGGCGGCGGGCCGGGCGGGGCGGCGTGGGCCGCGCCCGGCGGGCCGGCGGCGCGGCGGGCGCGGCGCGTCATCGTCGCCGTCGGGCCGGGCCCGGGTGGGCACGGTACGGACCACCGCGGCGCGCGCGGCCGGGACGGGCTCCCGGCGGCCGGTGCGTACGCCGCCGGCCCGGCCGCCGTCGAGCACCTGCAACGCCGGCCGGAACGGATCGCCGCCGGCCCGGGCGGCGCGCGGGGTGCGTCGCTGCTCGGCGCCCCCGGCGGTCGGCCGGCCCGCCGCCTGGCGCTCCTCGCGGACGGTGCGCCCCCGGGGCGTGTACGCCCGCGCGTCGGAGATGCCCTGCACGCCGGGCTCGCCGGTGCGCGGCTCGCCCCGCCCGCCGCCGGTGGCCCGGGACGAACCGCGCCGGGAGCCCGTGGGGTCCCGGCGCGGTTCCTCAGCTCTCGGCGGCACCTCGGTCAGCCTCCCGCACCCTGCTGGCTGGTGACCGACGGCTGGCCGTTGGCCGGCTGCGGCACCCCGATCACCCGGCCGTCCGGCAGCCGGATGTACGCCGGCTCCTCCGCCTCGACCATGCCGAGCCGGCGGGCCGTGGCGGTGAGGTTGCCGGGCGCCTTCGCGTCGGCGATCTCCTTCTCCAGCTGCTGCTGGTCCACGTCGAGCTTGGCCTGCTGCTGCTGGAGCCGCTCCAGCCGGAACGAGTTCTCGTTGATCTTGGTGTTGACCAGCAGGATGCCGAGCACCCCGCCGACGACCAGCACCAGGATCAGCGCCACGAACGGCGCCCGGGGCACCGACACCGGCGGCGGCGGGGCGACCCGCAGCCGCGGCGACGGGGTCGCCACCGGACGGGCCCGCTCGGCCGGGCTGACCCGCTCGGCCGGGCGCAGCGCGGCGCTGCCGTTGGTCGGGAACTCGCGCGCCCCCCGGGCGCGAGCCTCCCCCTGCCGGTCGAGCCGGCCGGCCCCCGCAGCCGGCATCCCGGCCCGCGTGGTCCGCTGCGCCGCGATCCGGCCCCCCGACCGCGGTGCGCGCTGCCCGACGCCGGTGTCCCGGCCGTCGCGCTTGTCAGCGTTCATCTTCGTCTTCCCTCCCCCTCTTCGTCCGTCCCTGCGCCCGTCGACCCCGGATCCGCCGATCCGGTTCCCGGTTGGTGCATCGCCCTGACCCGCCGGCGGGGCCGTTCGCGTTCGGCCCGCCCCTGTCGCTGCGCATCCGGGTCGATCCGTTCCGCGGCCCGCAGCCGCACCGATGCGGCACGCGGGTTCGCGGCGACCTCCGCCTCCCCGGGCAGCTCCGCGCCCCGGCTGAGCAGCCGGAACGTCGGACCCGACCCGGGCAGTTCGACCGGGAGGTCGACCGGGCCCTTGCTGCGGACCCGGTCGGTGAGGGCCGCCTTGGTGAGCCTGTCCTCCAGCGAGTGGTAGGACAGGACCACCATGCGACCGCCCACGCTGAGCTTGTCGAGAGCGGCCGGCAGCGCCGTCTCCAGCGCCGCCAGCTCCCTGTTTACCTCGATCCGTAAAGCCTGAAACGTTCTCTTGGCCGGGTGTCCCCCGGTTCGCCGGGCTGGTGCGGGAATGCTCTCCCTGACCAGTTCCGCCAGCCGCGCCGACGAGGTGATCCGGGCCCGTTCCCGCTCCCGCAGGATCGCCGAGGCGATCCTCGGGGCGAACTTCTCCTCCCCGTACACCCGCAGCACCCGGGCCAGGTCCGGGTGGGAGTAGGTGTTGACCACCTCCTCGGCGGTCACCCCCCGGGTCTGGTCCATCCGCATGTCCAGCGGCGCGTCCTGGGCGTAGGCGAACCCGCGGTCGGGCGCGTCCAACTGGAGCGAGGAGACGCCCAGGTCGAACAGGACACCGTCGACCGCCGGGTAACCCAGCCGGGCCAACACCTCGGGCAGCTCGTCGTAGACGGCGTGTTCGAGGTGGACCCGGTCGGCGAACCGGGCCAGCCGGACCCGCGCGTGGGCGAGGGCCTCGGTGTCCCGGTCCAGCCCGATCAGCACCGTGCGCGGATGCCGTTGCAGCACCGCCTCGGCGTGACCGGCCAGGCCCAGCGTGGCGTCGACGTGGATCGTGCGGTCGCCCCTGTCCAGTGCGGGGGCCAGCAACTCGAGGCACCGCTCGAGCAGCACGGGCACGTGCGTGCCGCGAAGCTCCCCCATGTCGACCCCCACCGGTTGAACCGTCCGTTTCTCTCCGCGCCTGTCGTCGGACGACGCCTCCGTCGTACCGCCAGATCCCCATCCGCTCCCGCCCGCCGGAGGCCGCGGCCCTCCGGGAGATCGTGCGCCTGGCACCGGGGAAGGGGTGCCAGGAACTCGAAAGCGGCTGGAGATCTCGCAGTACGTCGGGCGTCGTCACGCCCTACAGACCGCCGGGCAGCACCCCCTCCTCGATGTCGGCGAAGTCGTCTTCGCTGTCGGCGAGATAGGACTCCCAGGCCGCCTTGTCCCAGACCTCCACCCGCGTGCTCGCGCCGATGACCACCAGGTCGCGGTCGAGCCCGGCGTACGCCCGCAGGTGCGCCGGGACGGTGACCCGGCCCTGCTTGTCCGGGACCTCGTCGTGCGCGCTGGCGAAGAAGACCCGGCTGTAGGCGCGGGCCGCCTTGTTCGTCATGGGTTGCGCGCGCAACTGGTCGGCGATGCGCTGGAACTCGGGCATCGGGAAGACGTAGAGACAGCGATCCTGCCCTTTGGTGATCACGACACCCCCCGCCAGCTCATCCCGGAACTTCGCCGGAAGGATCAACCGGCCCTTGTCGTCCAGGCGCGGGGTGTGGGTGCCGAGGAACATCGGCCCAACCCCCTCGCCCTTGCAGCGGCGTTCGCGGCGCCGCTCCCCCCGGGCCGGTGGGCCCTCCCGGCCTCACCATTGGTCCCCACTCTACTCCACTTCCCTCCACCCGCAACCAGAATCGCCCGCGCGGCGCGTCGTCGTCGCCGACAAAACCGCACGTCAGAGGGGGTGGAGGGAAGTGGAGGGCTGCGGCGCCCCCACCCCGGCGTCCACTACCCGACATAGATCGACTCCATCCGGTCGACCGCGCTCCGGCCGTCCGCCCGGCCGGCCCGACCGAACGGTTCGCCGTCGGCGGCGATCTGGCGGGGGCGGCGGTCCGGTAACCTCGCTCGCGTGACGGACGCGAAGATGCCCCTGCGGGCAAAGGTGGCAAGCTCCGTGTCGCGGACCGCCGCGGCGCTGTCCCGGGCCGCGGGTCGTGGCGACGGTTCGGTGATCGGCGGCTGGATCGGCCTGAAGATCGACCCCGACCTGCTGGCCCACCTCTCGGCGGGGCGCGCCATCGCGCTGGTCTCGGGCACCAACGGCAAGACCACCACCACCCGCCTGACCACAGCGGCGGTCGGCGTCCTCGGCCGGGTCGCCACCAACTCCTTCGGCGCCAACATGCCCACCGGCCACACCTCGGCGCTGGCCAAGGCCGGCAGCACCCCGTACGCGGTGCTGGAGGTCGACGAGCACTACCTGGCCCAGGTCCTGGAGGCCACCGAGCCGCACGTGGTGGCGCTGCTCAACCTCTCCCGCGACCAGCTCGACCGCGCCAAGGAGGTCGCCATGATGGCGCAGCTCTGGCGCGCGGCGCTGGTCAACCACCCCGACGTGCGGGTGGTCGCCAACGCCGACGACCCGATGGTCGTGTGGGCGGCCACCCCGCCCGGCGACCCGGCCCGGGGCATCCGGCCGCCGCACGTCACCTGGTTCAGCGCCGGCCAACGCTGGCACGACGACTCGTGGGTCTGCCCCGAGTGCGGGCACACCATCCAGCGCAACGGCGGCCAGTGGTGGTGCAGCGGCTGCCCGCTACGCCGGCCCGAGCCGCAGTGGGCCGTCGAGGACGACGGGGTGCTCGACCCGACCGGCGCCTGGCACAAGGTGATGCTCCAGCTCCCCGGCAAGGTCAACCTCGGCAACGCCGCCACCGCCCTCGCCGTCGCCGCCGAGTTCGGCGTCCGCCCGGTCGACGCGGTCACCCGGCTCGGCACGGTCACCTCCGTCGCCGGCCGCTACGCCCAGGTCGAGCGGGACGGGCGCAACATCCGGCTGCTGCTGGCGAAGAACCCGGCGAGCTGGCTGGAGGCGTTCGACATGGCCGACTTCGCGCCGACGCTGCTGTCCATCAACGCCCGGGACCCCGACGGGCTGGACACCTCCTGGCTCTTCGACGTCGACTTCGCCCCGCTGCGCGGCCGGCAGGTGCTGATCACCGGCGACCGGGCGTACGACCTGGCGGTCCGCCTCGACGTCAACGGCGTGCCCTTCCAGCACGTCCGCACGTTCGGCGAGGCGGTCCGGGCGGTCCCGCCGGGCCGGCTGGAGGTCATCGCCAACTACACCGCCTTCCAGGACATCCGAGCGGAGCTGGACCGTGTCAACTGAGAGCCTGCGTATCGTCTGGATCTACCCCGACCTGCTGTCCACGTACGGCGACCGGGGCAACATGCTGATCCTGGCGCGCCGCGCCCAGCAGCGCGGCATGCCGGTGGAGGTGCTGGAGGTCCGCTCCGACCAGGCGCTGCCCGCCACCGCCGACATCTACCTCATCGGCGGCGGCGAGGACGGCCCGCAGGCGCTCGGCGCGCAGCGGCTGCGGGCCGACGGCGGCCTGCACCGGGCCGTCGCCCAGGGGTCGGTGGTGTTCGGCGTCTGCGCCGGCTACCAGCTCCTCGGCACCTCGTTCTTCGCCAAGGGCGTCCAGTGCGCCGGGCTGGAGCTGCTCGACCTCTCCTCCGACCGGGGCCCGTCGCGGGCCGTCGGGGAGCTGGCCGGCGACGTCGACCCCCGGCTCGGGGTGCCGGCGCTCACCGGCTTCGAGAACCACGGTGGCCGCACCCACCTCGGGCCGGGGGTGTCCCCGCTGGCCCGGGTCACCGCCGGGGTCGGCAACGACGGCGCGACCGAGGGGGCGTGGCGGGGCAAGCTGCTCGGCACGTATTCGCACGGGCCGGCCCTGGCCCGCAACCCCGCCCTGGCCGACCTGCTGCTGCGCTGGGCGACCGGCGCGCACCAGCTCCCGCCGCTGGACGACACCTGGGCCGACCGGCTCCGCGCCGAGCGCCGCGCCGCGGTGGCCGCCGCCCGGGCATGATCCCGGCCGCCCGGCGGCTGCCGCGGCGCGCCCGCGCATGACCCGGGCCCCGCGCCGGCTGCTCTCCGCCGCCCGGCGGCTGCTGCCCACGGCCCGGCGGCTGCTGCTCGCCATCCGACGACTGCTGCCAGCGGCCCGACGATTGCTTCCCGCCGCCCGGCGGCTGCTCGGGCAGCCGCCGGCGCGCCGGTTCGCCCTGCTGCTGCTCCTGCTCGCCGGGCTGGCGGCGCTGCTGCCGGTGCTCCCCCGGCCCGACCCGGCGGCGCTGCCCCGGCTCGCGGACTCCCTCGGCGGCTACGCCCCGGTCGCCGCGATCGTCGGCGGGGCGCTGCTGCTGGTCGTCCTGGTGCCGCGCACCTTCGTCACCCTCGCCTTCGGCGCGGTCTTCGGTCCCCTCGAAGGCGCGGCGTACGCGCTCGGCGCGGCGCTGCTGGCCGCCGCGCTCGGCTTCGCCGTCGGCCGGGCGCTGGGCCGGGAGTTCGTCGCCGAGCGGGCCCGCGGGCGGCTCGCCCGCCTCGACGGCTGGTTCGCCCGGCAGAGCGTGCTGGGCGTGGCCACGGTCCGGCTGCTGCCGATCTCCGGATACGGGCTGGTCAGCTACGGCTACGGCACCACCGGCGCGCGGGTGCTGCCGTACCTCGCCGGCAGCGTCCTCGCCTCCGCCCCGACCTCGTTCGGCTACGCGGCGCTCGGCGCGGCGGCCAGTTCCCCCGGCGACGTCAACTGGTACGCCGCCGCGCCCGCGAGCCTGGGCCTGATCGCCAGCGCGGTGCTGCTGCACCGCTGGTGGCGCGCGGAACGCCACCGCCGCGCCGCCGCGCCCCGCCCAGCGGGGAGTTAATAAGGGGCCCCTGCTATGCAGAATGCGTTAACAAGGGGCCCCTCCTTGCACCTCAGGCGACGACGGAGACCATCCGGCCCTTCACCACGATGACCTTGCGGGGCTGCTTGCCGGCCAGCGCGCCCGCCACCGCCTCCAGCGCCGCCGACCGCACGTCGTCCTCGGACGCGTCGGCGCTCACCTCGATCCGGCCGCGCACCTTGCCGTTGATCTGCACCGGGTACGTCACCGTCTCGGCGACCAGCAGGGCCGGGTCGGCGGTCGGGAAGTCCGCGTACGCCAGGGAGGTGTCGTGGCCCAGCCGCCGCCACAGCTCCTCGGCGACGTGCGGGGCGAACGGGGCCAGCATCAGCACCAGCGGCTCGGCCACCTCGCGGGGCGTGGCCGGCAGCCGGGTCAGCGCGTTGGTCAGCTCGATCAGCTTGGCGATCGCGGTGTTGAACCGGATCCCCTCCATGTCGCCCCGGACGCCGTCGACCACCTTGTGCAGCAGCCGCCGGGTGGCCTCGTCGGCCGGGTCGTCGGTGACCCGCGTCGCGCCGGTCTGCTCGTCGACGACGGCCCGCCAGACCCGTTGCAGGAACCGGTACGACCCGACGACCGCCCGGGTCTCCCACGGGCGGGACACCTCCAGCGGACCCATCGACATCTCGTACACCCGGAAGGTGTCCGCGCCGTACGCGGCGCACATGTCGTCGGGGGTCACCACGTTCTTCAGCGACTTGCCCATCTTGCCGTACTCGCGGCGCACCTCCTCCTCGCCCAGGAACCAGGCGCCGTCGCGCTCGACGACCTCCTCGGCCTGCACGTAGGAGCCCCGGGCGTCGGTGTACGCGTACGCCTGGATCATGCCCTGGTTGAACAGCTTGCGGAACGGCTCGAAGCTGGACACGTGGCCCAGGTCGTACAGCACCTTGTGCCAGAAGCGGGCGTACAGCAGGTGCAGCACGGCGTGCTCGGCGCCGCCGACGTACAGGTCGGTGCCGCCGCAGTCGCCCTCGGCGCGTGGGCCCATCCAGTACCGCTCGTTCTCCGCGTCGACGAACCGGTCGGCGTTGGTCGGGTCCAGGTAGCGCAGCTCGTACCAGCAGGAGCCGGCCCACTGCGGCATCACGTTGGTCTCGCGGGTGTAGCGCTGCGGCCCGTCGCCCAGGTCCAGCTCGACCTCGACCCAGTCGCGGCGGCGCGACAGCGGGGTCTCCGGATTGCTGTCGGCGTCGTCGGGGTCGAACGTCTTCGGGGAGAAGTCGTCGACCTCGGGCAGCTCGACCGGCAGCATCGACTCGGGCAGCGCGATCGCCGCGCCGCTGGCGTCGTAGACGATCGGGAACGGCTCGCCCCAGTAGCGCTGGCGGGAGAACAGCCAGTCGCGCAGCCGGTAGGTGGTCGCGCCGGCGCCGTGGCCGTTGGCCTCCAGCCACGCGATGATCGCCGCCTTCGCGTCGGCGACCCCCAGGCCGTTCAGGTCCAGGCCGCGTTCGGGCGCGGCGCTGTTGATCGCCGGCCCGTCCCCGGTGTACGCCTTGCCGGCGAAGCCGTCGGCGGGCTGCACGGTACGCACGATCGGCAGCTCGAAGACCTCGGCGAACGCCCAGTCCCGCTCGTCCTGCGCCGGCACCGCCATGATCGCGCCGGTGCCGTAGCCGGCCAGCACGTAGTCGGCGATGAAGATCGGGATCTGCCCGCCGGTGACGGGATTGGTGGCGTACGCGCCGACGAAGACGCCGGTCTTCTCCTTCGTGTCGGCCTGCCGCTCCACGTCGGTCTTGGCCGCCGCCGCCTTGCGGTACGCCTCGACGGCCGCCCGGGGGTTGGCGTGCCCGCCGGTCCAGGCGTCCCGCGTCCCGTCCGGCCAGGCGGCCGGCACCAGCGCGTCGACCAGCTCGTGCTCGGGGGCCAGCACCATGTAGGTGGCCCCGAAGATGGTGTCCGGGCGGGTCGTGAACACCCGCACCGGGCCCCGGTCGGTGGCGAAGTCGATGTGCGCGCCGGTGGACCGGCCGATCCAGTTGCGCTGCATCAGCTTGATCGGCTCGGGCCAGTCCAGGGCGTCCAGGTCCTCCAGCAGCCGGTCGCCGTACGCGGTGATCCGCATCATCCACTGCTTCAGGTTGCGCTTGAACACGGGGAAGTTGCCCCGGTCGGAGCGGCCGTCGGCGGTGACCTCCTCGTTGGCCAGCACGGTGCCCAGCCCCGGGCACCAGTTCACCGGGGCCTCCGAGACGTACGCCAGCCGGTGCCCGTCGACGATCGCCCGCCGCTCGGCGTCGGTCAGCTCGGCCCACGGCCGGCCGTCCGGCGTCGGGCGCTCGCCTGCGGCGAACTCGGCGATCAGCTCGGCGACCGGCCGGGCCCTGCGGGCGTCCGCGTCGTACCAGGAGTTGAAGACCTGCAGGAAGATCCACTGGGTCCAGCGGTAGAAGTCGGTGTCGATGGTGGCCACCGAGCGGCGGTCGTCGTGGGCCAGGCCCAGCCGGCGCAGCTGCGCCTTGTACCGCTCGATGTTGGCCACGGTCGTGGTGCGGGGGTGGGTGCCGGTCTGCACCGCGTACTGCTCGGCGGGCAGGCCGAACGCGTCGAAGCCCATCGCGTGCAGCACGTTGCGGCCGGCCATCCGCTGGTAGCGCGCGAAGCAGTCGGTGCCGATGTAGCCCAGCGGGTGCCCGACGTGCAGGCCCGCCCCCGACGGGTACGGGAACATGTCCAGCACGTACAGCTTCTCCGCGCCGGCCCGGGGGTGGCCGGGGTCGGCCAGCGGCCCGGTCGGGTTCGGGGCGTGGAACGTGCCCTCCCGCTGCCAGGTGTCCTGCCAGCGCTGCTCGATCTCCTCGGCCAGGGCCGCGGTGTACCGGTACGGGGGGATGTCGCCCGCCGCTGTCGCCTCACTCATCGTCTCTCCTCGTTCGCTTCGTCGCGGCGTCGCCGGGCCGGGTCCGGCGGTCTCGGCCCGCCGGACCCGGGCCGGCAATCTCGGCTCGCCGGGCCGGCCCGGTGGAGGGCGCAAAAAAGCCCCTCGCGCAGGAGGGGCCGCCGTGCTGTCGCGCGTCAGCGCATCAGCACGGCCCGGTAAGAAGCAGGAAGACTCCGGCCATGTCGGGCAGTGTACCCCGCCGGCCCGCCGGGCACGCGGCCCGCCGCCGCGAGGCGGGACGCGGGACACCCCTCTCACGTTGGGTGACGACACGTTTCCCCCGTCGAGCGAATATTCCGGGCGTAACCGACCGACTTGCTGCGGGGTTCGGCGTTCACGACAAACATGGTTAGCCTGAGAGGCCAGTGAGATTTCTGCGGCAGACGAGGCTCTCCCGTCGCGAACCCAACGGCGGGTCCAGGTGCTCTTAACAGAGCTGCCGTCGTGGCGACGAGGAGGAGGCCCGTGACACAACAGACCTGGGACGAGGTGGGCGGTCTGCTGCCGCACGACGAGTTCCGCGCCGCCAGCGAGGCCATCGTGGCCAACATCGAGCAGGTCATCGAGGGCAAGACGGCCACCGTCCGGCTCGCCCTGGCCGTCCTGCTCGCCGAGGGCCACCTCCTCATCGAGGACGTCCCGGGCGTGGGCAAGACCAAGCTGGCGAAGGCCCTCGCCCGGTCCATCGACTGTTCGGTGCGGCGCATCCAGTTCACCCCCGACCTGCTGCCCAGCGACGTCACCGGCGTCAGCGTCTACAACCAGGAGACGCACGACTTCGAGTTCCGCCCCGGCGCGGTCTTCGCCAACCTGGTCGTCGGCGACGAGATCAACCGGGCCTCGCCGAAGACCCAGTCCGCCCTGCTGGAGTGCATGGAGGAGCGGCAGGTCACCGTCGACGGGGTCACCTACCAGCTACAGACCCCGTTCATGGTGATCGCCACCCAGAACCCGATCGAGATGGAGGGGACCTACCCGCTGCCCGAGGCGCAGCGCGACCGGTTCACCGCCCGCATCGCGATGGGCTACCCGGGGCCGGAGGCGGAGCTGGCCATGTTGGACGGGCACGGCGCGGCCGACCCGTTGCAGGAGCTGCGGGCGGTCTCCGACGCCGACACCGTGCGCCGGCTCATCGCCACCGTCCGCGAGGTGCACGTCGCCGACGCCGTGAAGCAGTACGCGGTGGACCTGGTCACCGCCACCCGGGAGGCCCCCGACCTGCGGCTGGGCGCGTCGCCCCGGGCCACCCTCCAGCTCCTGCGCACCGCCCGGGCCGTCGCCGCCCTGGAGGGGCGCGACTACGTGCTCCCCGACGACCTGCAGGCGCTCGCGGTGCCGGTGCTCGCCCACCGGATCATCCCGACCGCCGACGCCCAGCTCGCCCGGCGCACCACCGACGCGATCGTCGCCGAGCTGGTGCACCGGCTGCCGCTGCCGCACGACCGCCAGCGTTCCCCGTACGACAACCGGCCCGCCGCCGACGGCAACGGCCGCGCCCCGTACGAGCCGCGGAGGCGGTGAGCGTGCGCGACGGGCTCCGGGGCCTGACCACCCGCGGCCGCTCGTTCCTGGCCGCCGCGCTCGCCGCGGCGGTCTCCGCCGTCATCCTCGGCGAGAAGGACCTGCTCCGGGTGGCCGTGCTGCTCGCCGTCCTGCCGCTGCTCGCCGCCGCCTACGTGGGGCGCAGCCGCTACAAGCTGGCCTGCAACCGGTCGCTGGACCCGCACCGGGTGCCGGTCGGGGCCAGCTCCCGGGTGGTGCTGCGGTTGCAGAACATGTCCCGCCTGCCCACCGGCACGCTGCTGCTGGAGGACCGGCTGCCGTACGCCCTGGGCAGCCGGCCCCGGGTGGTGCTGGAGCGGCTCGGCGCGCACCAGGCCAGCTCCGTGGCGTACACGGTCCGCGCGGACGTGCGCGGCCGGTACGAGGTGGGCCCGCTGGTGGTGCGGCTCACCGACCCGTTCGGGCTGTGCGAGCTGACCCGGTCGTTCCCCAGCGTCGACCAGCTCACGGTGATCCCGCAGGTCACCCCGCTGCCCTCGGTCCGGCTCCCCGGCGAGTACGCGGGCAGCGGCTCCAGCCGCGCCCGGTCGGTCGCGGTGCACGGCGAGGACGACGCGGCGACCCGGGAGTACCGGATGGGCGACGACCTGCGCCGGGTGCACTGGAAGTCCACGGCCCGCACCGGCGAGCTGATGGTGCGCCGCGAGGAGCAGCCCTGGGAGAGCCGGGCGACGGTGGTGCTGGACACCCGGGGCTACGGCCACCGGGGCGACGGCCCCACCGCCAGCTTCGAGTGGGCGGTCTCCGCGGCGGCCAGCATCGCCGTGCACCTGCGCCAGGCCGGCTACAAGCTGCGCCTGGTCACCGGCGACGGCGCGGACGTCGACGCCACCGAGGCCGCCGGGGACGGGCTGCTGCTCGACCAGCTCGCGGAGGTCCGCCTCGACCCGCGCGGCGACATCACCACGCTGGTGCGGCAGGTCCGGCAGCGCGGCGACGGCGGCCTGATCATCGGCCTGTTCGGCACGGTGAGCACCGCCGAGGCGGAGCTGCTCGCCGGCCTGCGCGGCAACGGCGCGACCTGCGTCGGCTTCCTGCTGGACAGCTCCACCTGGCTCCACCTTCCGCCCCGGGCCCGGGCCGAGGCCGACCACGCGCACGGCGCCGCCGCGCTCGCCCTGTTGCAGAGCGGGTGGCGGGTCGTCGGGGTCGACCACGGCGCCCGGCTGCCCGCGCTGTGGCCGCAGGCCGGCCGGGGCTCGCAGGGGTTCGCCCTGCGGGCCGCGCTGGCCGAGACCGTGGCCGGGGGCGTCAAGTGACGATCCGCCGGGCCGGGCGCTCCTGTCGGCCCGATCCGGCGGCACGATGACCGGAAAGGGCTCCCCCGTGACCGCGACCCGCAACCTCGGCTTCGTGGCCGCCGCCGCGACCCTGCTGGCGGCGGCCCCGCTGTCGGCCATCTTCGAGCGGTGGACCTGGCTCATCCAGGCCGCCATCGCGGTCACGGTGGTCGCCGGGGCAGCCGCGCTGACCAGGCTGGTCCGGGCCCCGCTGTGGGGGCAGGTGCTGGGCATGCTCGGCGGGCTGACGCTCGCGCTGGCCTGGCTCTTCCCCGCCGGCACCGAGCTGGTGGCGTTCCTGCCGACCCCGGGCACGTTCGCCCACTTCGGCGAGCTGCTGAGCGCGTCCGTGGTGGACATGCGCTCGTACGGGGTGAAGGTGCCCGACACCGACCCGCTGCTGTTCGTCAGCGCGCTCGGCATCGGCGGGGTGGCCGTGGTGGTCGACGTGCTCGCCGTCGGCCTGCGCCGCCCGGCGCTGGCCGGGCTGCCGATGCTGGCCATCTACTCGGTGCCCGTCGCCGTCTACGTCGACAGCGTCCCCGCCGTGCCGTTCGTGGTCGGCGCGGCCGGCTACCTGTGGCTGCTGGTCACCGACAACGTCGACCGGGTCCGCCGGTTCGGCCGCCGGTTCACCGGCGACGGCCGCGACGTCGACGTGTGGGAGTCCTCCCCGTTGGCCGCCGCCGGGCGGCGGCTCGCCGTGGTCGGGGTGGTGCTGGCGGTGGCGCTGCCGCTGGCGGTGCCGGGGATGACCGGTGGCCTGCTCAACGCCGTGGGCGCCGGGACCGGCACCGGGTCGGGCAACGGCCAGGGCGGCAACCCGGGCCGCATCGACCTCTTCGCCTCGCTGAGCGGTCAGCTGAACCAGTCCGAGGTCTACGAGATGGTCACCGTGACCACCAACGAGCCGAACCCGTTCTACCTGCGCTACGGCGTCGCCGACGAGCTGCGGCCCGACGGCTTCCGGGTGCGCAACCCGACCGGTCGGCCCGTCACCCGGGACCTGCCCGACCCGACCCAGCGCTCCGGCGCGGGCAACGGCGTCGAGCGGACGCGGTACCAGGCCACCGTGGAGGTCTCCAAGAACCTCAACATGCCGCTGCTGCCGGCCTACGCCGAGCCGGTGCGCACCGCGGAGCTCAGCGGCAACTGGCTCTACGACCCGAACCAGCAGGTGGTCTTCTCCAACCGGGAGAACTCCCGCGGCAAGCGCTACTCGTTCGACTACGTCCGCTCGACGTACACGCCGGCGGCGCTGCGCCGGGCCCCGTCGCTGCCGTCGGACCACCCGATCCGGCTCCAGCAGACCGTCACCCCGCCGGTCGAGCAGGTCGACACGCTGGTCGCCGACCTGGTCCGGGGCCGCAGCACCGACTACGACAAGGTCCGGGCGATCTACGACCACTTCTCGGCGGACAACGGCTTCATCTACAGCCTGACCACGAAGGGCGGCACCAGCGGCCAGGACATCGTCGACTTCCTCAACAACAAGGCCGGCTTCTGCCAGCAGTACGCGGCGGCGATGGCCTGGCTGGTCCGGTCGGCCGGCATCCCGGCCCGGGTGGCGTTCGGCTTCACCAACGGCACCGGCCGCACCGACGAGGGGTACGTGCTGACCAACCGCAACCTGCACGCCTGGACGGAGGTCTACTTCGACGGGATGGGCTGGGTGCCGTTCGACGCCACCCCGGCGTACGGGGTGCAGGGCTCCACCCGCTCGGCGTGGGCCCCGGACATCGACGCGCCGGAGCCGGCGGCCACCGAGCCGGGCGCACCGGCCGCCCCCGACGACTCGACGCCGACGCCGGACGCCGCCGACCCGGACGCCGCCGACGAGGACACCGACGCCGGCCTGGCGGTCGGGGCGGACCATCCCACCCGGCAGGCCCCGGTGTGGCCCTGGTGGACGGCCGGCGCGCTGGCGCTGCTGGCCCTGCTCGCCGCGCCGGCGCTGCTGCGGATGGCGCTGCGCCGCAGGCGGGCCGCCCGGCCGGCGGTGACGCTCGCACCGGCCACGGTGGACGCCGACGCGGGCCCGGCCGGCGAACCGGGCCGGTCCGTCACGGTGGTGGTGGACCCCGACAGGGCGCGGGCGGACGCGCACGCCGCCTGGGACGAGCTGCTCGACACCCTGGTCGACTACCGGGTCCGGGTGGACCGGACGGAGACGCCGAGGGCGACCGCCGAGCGCCTCGTCACCGAGGCCGTCGGGGAGGACGCCTCCGCCGCCACGGCGGTGCGGCTGCTGGGCCGCGCCGAGGAACTGGCCCGGTACGCCCGCACCCCGCTCGCGGGCGGGGAGCTGCACCCGGCGCTGCGCGCCGTCCGGGGCGCGCTCGCCACCCGGACCGACCGGCGGACCCGGCTGCTGGCGGCGGTGCTGCCGCCGTCGGTGCTGCTGCGCTGGCGCACGGCGCTGGGCAACGCGTCCTCCCGGCTGGTGGCCAGGACGGGCGACGCCCGGTACCGGCTGCTGCGCTGGAGCCCACGTCGGCTGCTGGCCACCCGCACCGGCCGCTGACGGGCTGGCCGGGCGGCGGCCGGGAACGTTGGCTGCTTCCAGCACACGACACGCCGACGTGATTCCACCGCAACCGGCCACCGAACGCGCTTTTCGCATGCGGAAGCAGCGCACGTGGCCCCGGTGCGGACAGGAAACAGCGGCCCGCCGTCGGCGGGCCGGATCAGCGTGGTCCCGCCGGGCCGGCGGAACCGAGGATCAGCGGTGGAGCCGGGTCAGCGGTGCCCCTCCGGGCGCTGCCGCCACCGGTCCTCCATCCGATCCACGAACGACGACCGCCGGCCGGACCGCCCGCGCGGGCGGCGTCGGCTGGTGGTCGTCCCCCCGACCACGTGCAGGTCGGGGGACTGCGCCTTGCGGTGCGACTGCACCGCGTACGCCGCCGAACCCAGCATGATGACGAAACCCACCACCGCGAGCGGTGGCGTCTTGATCACCGCACCGTAGACCAGTAGAGCCAGGCCAACGATGATCGCGCCGGCAGCGACGAGCAGACGACGCCGCGCGTGGAAACGCGGATCGCTGGCACGCACGGCCGAGGCGAATTTTGGGTCCTCGGCAAGCGACCGCTCGATCTGCTCGAACAGCCGCTGCTCGTGCTCCGAGAGCGGCACGGCACTCCTCCCCGGTCACGCTGGTCGGCCCGGTCGGACCGACAGACCGTGGCAGCCAACCGGCTGCTTAACGACAAGTCTACGAGGGGGGTCGCGCGTCGGAAAGCGGGACGACCTATGGGCGGGGCGGATTTTCGTTTCGCCCGGGATCGCGCCGGCCGAGCAGGCTCGCCGGACCTATGACGGAACGCCCGAATCGGGCGGCGGCGGCGTCCGCCACGGCCTCCGCCTCCCGCCAGCCGCGCTCGGGGGCGCCCAGGGTCAGCTGCTGCGGCGTCTCGCCCGCCGGTGCGAGACCCTCCATCCGCACCCCGACGAGGCGGATCCGCTCACCGGGGTCGAGGACGGTGTAGAGGGCCCACGCCGTGTCGAACATCTCCCGCGCCGTGTCGGTCGCCACGTCGAGGGTGCGGGACCGGCTGACCGTGCGGAAATCGGCCGTGCGCACCTTGATCGACACCGTGCGGCCGACCTGCCCGGCCCGGCGCAGCCGGGCGCCGACCTTCTCGGCGAGGGCGAGCAGGGCCCGGCGGATCTCCAGCGGGTCGGCCACGTCCGCGTCGAACGTCACCTCCGCGCCGATCGACTTCTCCACCTGCTCGGGGCTGACCCGGCGCGGGTCGCGCCCCCAGGCCAGCTCGTGCAGGTGGGCCGCGGCGGCCTCGCCGAGCGCCTTGCGGAGCATCCCGCGCGGCGCCTCGGCCAGGTCGCCGATGGTCGCCAGCCCGAGCCGGCGCAGCGTCTCGGCGGAGCGCTCCCCCACGCCCCACAGGGCGTCGACCGGCAGGGGCCGCAGGAAGTCGAGCACCCGGTCGGCCGGCACCACGAGCAGCCCGTCGGGCTTGGCCCGGGTGGAGCCGAGCTTGGCCACGAACTTGCTCGGCGCGACCCCCACCGAGCAGGTCAGCCCCTGCTCGTCGGCGACCCGGGCGCGGATGCCGCGGGCGATCTCGGCGGGCGAACCGAACAGCCGGCGGGCCCCGGCCACGTCGAGGAACGCCTCGTCGAGCGAGAGCGGCTCGACCAGCGGCGTGACGTCCCGCAGGATCTGCATCACCGCCCGGGAGGCCGCCGTGTACTGCGCGAAGTCGGGCGGCAGGTAGACCGCGTGCGGGCACAACGCCCGGGCGCGCATGATCGGCATGGCGCTGCGGACGCCGTACCGGCGGGCCTCGTAGCTGGCGGCGCTGACCACGCCGCGCGGGCCGACCCCGCCGACCACGACGGGCCGGCCCCGCAGCTCGGGGCGGCGGCGCACCTCGACCGAGGCGTAGAAGGCGTCCATGTCGACGTGCAGGATCGGGCTGCCGGAGTCGTCGCCGTCGGGCCCGAAGCGCGGGTCGCCGCCGCGCGGCAACGACTGACTGCGACCCATGCCCGCAGGCTAGCCCTCGGGTACGACACGCCGCGGCCCCCGGGGCCGGCACCGCCGCCGCGCCGCCCCGGTCAGCCGCGCACGACCAGCAGCGGGATGGTCATCTCGGCGGCCGTGTCCGACCCGTGGTAGGCGACCAGGCGGGCGTCCATGGGGTGCTCCGAGCGGGTGGCGACCACCGCGGACGTGCCCCGGCAGACCACCACCACGTCGCCGATGCGGCCCAGGTGCGCCTCGGGCACCGGCCCGAACCAGCCGGTGGCCACCGCCTCCTCGCGGCGCAGCACCCGGGCCGCGTCGCCGAGCACGGCCTCCCAGGCGGCCACCACGTCGTCGGCCGCACCCGGGGCGACGTGCAGGTAGCGGACCCGGGGCTCCCCGGCGAGCACCCGCACCCCGGCCCGCAGCCGGTCGTCGGCGTCGAAGTCGATCCGGTCGGCCTGCGGCACGTCGAGCTGGCCGTGGTCGGCGGTGACCAGCAACGCGGCGTCCGGCGGCAGCCCGTCGACCAGGCGGGCGAGCAGCGCGTCCACCACGGTCGCGGCGGCCCGCCACGGCGGCGAGTCGACGCCGGAGAGGTGGCCGTGCCGGTCCAGGTCGGGGTGGTAGCCGGAGACCAGGGCCGGCCCGGTCCCGGCGTGCAGCGCGGCCAGCATCGCGGTGGCCAGCGCGTCGGCGTCGGCGGCGCCCCGGTAGTCCCCGCCCCGGTTGGCGGCCAGGGTGAGCCCGCTGCCGGCGTACTCGGGGCGGCTCACCACGGTCACCGCGACCCCGGCGGCGCGGGCGCGTTCGAGCTGGGTGGCGACCGGCTGCCAGCGCAGCGGCTCCGGGTCGCCGGTCCACTCGATGTGGCTGAGCACCCGGTCGGTGTCGGGCACCCGCACCCGGAACCCGAGCACCCCGTGCGCGCCGGGCGCGGCCCCGGTGCCCAGCGTCACCAGGCTGGTCGGGGTGGTCGACGGGAAGCCGCAGGTGAGTGGGCGGCCGACGGTCGCGGCCAGCCCGGCCAGGGTCGGGGCGTGCGGGGCGGCGGTGGGGATCTGGTGCCAGCCGAGCCCGTCGACCAGCAGCACCGCGACCCGCCGCACCCCGGCGAGCGCGGGCGTCAGCCCGAGCAGGTCGACGGCCCCGGGCACGCCGAGCACCGCCAGGGCGCTGGGCAGCACGTCGGCCAGGCTCGCGCCGCCGTAGCGGGGCGGCACCGGGGCCAGCGGATCGACGGGCCCGCGCGGGGGCGGCACGCCGGCCCCGCGGCCGGCCGGCCCGGCGAGCCCCGCCGGGGGCTCCTCCGCGGGGGGCGGGACGACGGGGGTCATGCCGGGCGGCGGGCGAAGAGGTGCAGCTGGGCGGCCAGGTCCCGGTACGGCGGCCGGGCGGCCAGGGCCCGCTCCAGCTCGACCAGGGCGGCCTGCTGGCCGTCCGCGACGGCGGCGGGGAGGAGGTCGGCCAGGACGCGTACCCCGTGGATCTCCTCGACCGTGAGGCCGGCGGCGGCCAGCAGCGCGGCGGCGCGGTCGGCGTCGTAGCGCCGCCGCAGGGTGTCGCGGGGGCCGGCGGTGCCGGCCGGGTCGGCGGCCAGGGCGGCGGCCACGTCGAGGTGGCCGTTCATCGCCCGGCCGAGCGCGGCGGCGGCCTGCCCGGCCACCAGGACGCTCGCCGCGCCGCCCGGGCGCAACGCGGTGACCAGCGCGGTCACGACGGGCGCGGGGTCGTCGACGACCTCCAGCACGGAGTGGCAGAGCACCAGGTCGACGCTGGCCGGCTCGACCAGCCCGGCGAGGGCGTCGCCGTCGCCCTGCACGGCGCGCACCCGGTCGCCGACGCCGGCCTCGGCGGCCCGGCGGGTGAGCGCGGCGAGCGCGTCGGGGCTGGCGTCGACCACGGTGACCCGGTGCCCGGCCTGCGCCAGGGGCACGGCGAAGCCGCCGGTGCCGCCGCCGACGTCGAGGACGGTGAGCCGGCCGCCGGCGCGGCGTTCCAGCTCGGCCCGCAGCACCGACCAGATGACGGCGGTACGGGGGGTCAACGGCGGGCCGGTGAACCGGGCACGGGTCTGCTCCACACGGTCGAGCCTAGTCAGCCCCGACGGTGTTAACAGGGGGCCCCTGCTATGCAGAAAGCGTTAACAAGGTGCCCCTCCTTACGTCAGCGGAAGTCGCGGGAGGCCGGGGCGACCGGCGGCTCGATCGGATCGAGCCGGTCGGCGGTCAGGTTGGTCACCCCCTCGTGCCGCTGCAACCGGCCGCGCACCACCAGCGCGGCGCTGGTGCGCGCCACCTGCCGGTAGCGCTGCCACAGCCCCGGCGAGCAGGTGACGTTGAGCATGCCGGTCTCGTCCTCCAGGTTGAGGAAGGTGACCCCGCCGGCGGTGCCCGGCCGCTGCCGGTGGGTGACGATCCCGCCGACGCGGATCCGCCGGCCCGGCTCCACCCGCCCCAGCCGGGCGATCGGCACCGCGCCGAGGGCGTCGAGCCGGTCGCGCAGGAACCGGGCCGGATGGCTCTCCGGCGACAGGCCCGTCGCCCAGACGTCGGCGACGAGGCGGTCCACCGCGTCCATGCCGGGCAGCGTCGGCGCGGTCGCGCCGGTCACCGTGCCCGGCAGCCGGCCCGGCCGGTCCTGCGCCGCCGCCCCGGCGGCCCAGAGCGCCTGCCGCCGGGTCAGCCCGAAGCAGGCGAAGGCGTCGGCGGTGGCCAGCGCCTCCAGCTGCGCGGCCGACAGGCCCACGCGCCGGGCCAGGTCCGACATGTCACGGTACGGCCCGTGCGCCGCCCGCTCCGCCTCGATCCGCTCGGCCACCGGATCGCCGAGGTTACGCACCCCGCCCAGCCCGAGCCGCACCGCCGGACCGCCCAGCCCCCACGCGTGCGGCGGCTCGCCCGGCGCGCTGCCCCACCGGGTGTCCGGGGTGGACTCCAGCACGGCTTTCGCGCCGCTGGCGTTGACGTCGGGCCGGCGCACCTGCACCCCGTGCCGCCGCGCGTCGTCCACCAGGGTCTGCGGCGAGTAGAAGCCCATCGGCTGGGCGTTGAGCAGCGCGGCCAGGAACGGCCCCGGGTGGTAGCGTTTGAGCCAGGAGCTGGCGTACACCAGGTAGGCGAAGCTCATCGCGTGGCTCTCCGGGAAGCCGTAGCTGGCGAACGCGGTGAGCTTGCGGTAGACGTCGTCGGCCAGCTCGCCGGCGATGCCCCGCTCGGCCATCCCCGCGTAGAGCCGGTCGGCGATCCGCGCCATCCGCTGCACCGACCGCTTCGCCCCCATCGCCCGGCGCAGCTGGTCGGCCTCCGCCGCGTCGAAGCCGGCCAGGTCGATGGCGAGCTGCATGAGCTGCTCCTGGAACAGCGGCACGCCGAGGGTCTTCTCCAGCGCGTTGCGCATCAGCGGGTGCGGGTACGTCACCGGCTCCTGGCCGTTGCGCCGCCGGATGTACGGGTGCACCGAGCCGCCCTGGATCGGGCCGGGCCGGATCAGCGCCACCTCCACCACCAGGTCGTAGAACTCGCGGGGCTTCAGCCGGGGCAGGGTGGCCATCTGGGCGCGGCTCTCCACCTGGAACACCCCCACCGAGTCGGCCCGGCAGAGCATGTCGTAGACCTCGGGGTCGTCCAGGGTCATGTCGCCCAGGTCGAGGGTCTCGCCGATCATGTCGTAGCCGTAGTGCAGGGCGGAGAGCATGCCGAGGCCGAGCAGGTCGAACTTGACCAGCCCGACGGCGGCGCAGTCGTCCTTGTCCCACTGGAGCACGCTGCGGCCGGGCATCCGCCCCCACTCCACCGGGCAGACCTCGATCACCGGCCGGTCGCAGATCACCATCCCGCCGGAATGGATGCCCAGGTGCCTCGGGAACGTCTGGAGCGCGTCGGCGTACGCCACGACCTGCTCGGGGATGTCCTCGGCGTCGACCGCGGCCACCGAGCCCCAGCGGTCGATCTGCTTGCTCCAGGCGTCCTGCTGCCCGGGCGAGAAGCCGAACGCCTTCGCCACGTCCCGCACCGCCGACCGGGGCCGGTACGAGATGACGTTGGCGACCTGGGCGGCGTGCTCCCGGCCGTACCGGGCGTAGACGTGCTGGATCACCTCCTCCCGGCGGTCGGACTCGATGTCCACGTCGATGTCGGGCGGGCCGTCGCGCTCCGGGGCGAGGAACCGCTCGAACAGCAGCCGGTGCCGCACCGCGTCCACGTTGGTGATCCGCAGCGCGTAGCAGACCGCCGAGTTGGCCGCCGACCCCCGGCCCTGGCAGTAGATGTCCTGCTTGCGGCAGAACGCGACGATGTCGTAGACCACCAGGAAGTAGCCGGGGAAGCCCAGCCCGTCGATCATGCGCAGCTCGTGGTCGAGCTGCGCGTACGCCTCGGGGTGCGCCTCGGGCGGCCCGTACCGCTCGTGGGCCCCGGCCATGGTCAGCTCGCGCAGCCAGCTCATCTCGGTGTGCCCCGGCGGCACCGGGTACGCCGGCAGCTTCGGCGCGACCAGTTGCAGGTCGAACGCCAGCTCCGCGCCGAACTCGGCGGCCCGCGCCACCGCGCCCGGGTACGCGGCGAACCGCGCCGCCATCTCCGCCCCGTCGCGCAGGTGGGCGGTGCCGGCGGCGGGCAGCCAGCCGTCGATCTCGTCGAGGCTGCGGCGGGCCCGCACCGCGGCCAGGGTGGTGGCCAGCCGGCGGCGGCCCGGGGTGGCGTAGTGCACGTTGTTCGTGGCCACCGTGGGCAGCCCGGCGGCGCGGGCCAGCGCGGCGAGCGCGTCGTTGCGGTCGCCGTCGACCGGGTGCCCGTGGTCGGTCAGCTCCACCGCCACCGTCTCCGCGCCGAACAGCGCGGTGAGCCGGTCCAACTCCCGGGCCGCCGCGTCGACGCCCGCGGTGAGCAGCGCGGCCGGCACGTGCCCCTTGCGGCAGCCGGTGAGCACCAGCACGTGGTCGCGCAGCTCGGCGGCCACCTCCTCCAGCTCCCCGTAGTCGGGGCGGCCCTTCTGGCCGCCGCGCAGCTGGGCCCGGGAGATGGTGGCGGCGAGCCGCGCGTACCCCTCGTGGCCGTGGGCGAGCACCAGCAGGTGCGCACCGAGCGGGTCGGGCTCGCCGTTCTGCGGGCCGGGCAGCCCGAGGGACAGCTCCGCGCCGAAGACCGTGGGCAGGTGCAGCGCGCGGGCCGCCTCGGCGAAGCGCACCACACCGTAGAAGCCGTCGTGGTCGGTGACGGCGAGCGCGGTGAGCCCGAGCCGGGCCGCCTCCTCGGCCAGCTCCTCGGGGTGGCTGGCCCCATCGAGGAAGCTGAAGTTGCTGTGCGCGTGCAGTTCGGCGTACGGCACCGCGCCGCTGCCCGGGCCGCCGCTGCCCGGGCCGCCGCCTGGACCGTCGCCGCCGGTGCGGGGTGGTGCCGGCGGCGTGTACCGGCCCCGGCGGCGGCTCCAGGCGGGACCGTCGCCCCCGTCGGCGTCGACGGCGAGGGGATCCACCACGGGTGGGTCCACGGCACGCAGGTGCCGCCCGCCCCGCCCCGGCTCCCCGCCCCGCCCGGAGCCACCGCTTTGGCCCGACTCCCCGCCCCGCCCGGAGCCACCGCTTTGGCCCAGCTCCCCGCCCCGCCCAGAGCCACCGCTTTGGCCCAGCTCCCCGCCCCGCCCGGAGCCGGCCCGCCCGGAGAGCACCCGCTCCAGCTCCCCCCACCCCATCCCGGGATTGTGAAAGCTCACCGCGCACCCCGAGCCACGGAGATCTTGGAAGTTTCCGGCCCCTGGAGGGGCCGGAAACTTCCAAGATCCACGGAGGTCGGCCGCGTGGGGGTGGCCTGGCGGTCAGTCATAGATCGCCTCCACCAGCCACTGGCCCGACTCGACCGCCAGCAGGAGGGCCGCCCCGTCGGCCAGGCACACCTGGAACCGGGCGCGGCGGCGGGCCTCCGCCGGGGACCACCAGCGCTCGTCCACCGGCCACGGGCCGGCCCAGCCGACGATCTCCACCGGCCGGGCCGCGCCGACGGCCAGCCGCGCCGGGGCGGCGGTGAGCTGGAGCCGCGCGCTGACCCCGACCGGCTCGCCGGCCGCGTCGTGGACGGCCGCGGCGAGCGGGACGGGCAGCACCACGGCCGGCGAGGGCGGCGGCAGCCGACCCGGCCACGGCGGCGACGCGCCCCGCCCCGCCGAGGCCGCCCCACCGCCCCGGGCAGCCCCACCGGACCAGGCAGCCCCACCAGATCGGGCAGACCCACCACACCGGTCGGCCAGGCCAGGCCCACCAGCCCCACCGGCACGGGCGGGACCGGCCAAGCCGCCGGCCTGGGCGGGACCAGCCAAGCCACCGGCACGGGCAGGGCCGGCCAAGCCGCCGGCCTGGGCGGGACCAGCCGAGTCCCCGGCCTGGGCGGGGCCAGCCAAGCCACCGGCACGGGCGGAGCCGGCCGAGTCCCCGGCCTGGGCGGGGCCGGGCGGGTCGCCGGGGCGGGCGGGCAGCCGCTCGTCGCCCCACGGCACCAGCCGCACCTGGTCGCCCGGTGACCGGCCGCCGCCGAGCACCGCGGTGACCACCGCCTCGGGGCCGAGGAGGCCCTGCACCCGGCTCAGCGCCCGGTGCGCCCGCTCGCGTTCCTCGCCCGTCTCCCCCCACAGCCCGGGTTGCAGGTCGGCCCGGGCGAGCACCCCGTCAGGCACCAGGCGCAGCCGGATGATCCCGGCCGTCGGGCGGGTCGGGCGGGCGCCGGGGCGGCCGGCGCTGCCGGTGAGCCAGCCGTCGAGCTGCCACCGCACCCGGTCGGCGACGGCCGCCGCGGTGAGCAGCCCGTCGTGCCGCCACACGCGGTGCAGTTCCTGGCCGTCGGCGGTGACCGCCTCGATGCCCAGCCGGGTGCAGGCCAGCCCGTGCGCGGCAAGCCGGTCGTGCAGCCGCTCGGCCAGCGCGCGGGCGGCGAAGGCTGCGGCGTCGACCCGGTCGATCGGCTCGTCGTGGTCGGCGGTGACGGCCAGGTCCACCGGGGGCCGGCGGACGGCCAACGGCCGGTGGTCGCCGCCGGCGGCGAGCCGGTGGGCCAGCGCGCCGTCGAACCCGAACCGGGCCAGCACGTCCCCGGCCGGCAGCGCGGCGAAGCCCCCCAGGGTGCGTACGCCGAGCCGGCGCAGCAGGTCGGCCAGGGCCGGCCGGCCGAGCGCCTCCACCGGCAGGCCGGCCAGGAAACCGGGGGTGCCGCCGGGGGGCACCACCCGCCCGGCACGGGCCGCCAGGCCGGCGGCGAACACCCCGTCGGCGATGCCCACCTGGCTCTCCACCGCGCAGGTCTGGGCGACGTGCTCGATGATGCGCTCGGCGGCCGCCTCCTCGCCGCCGAAATAGCGGGCCGGGCCCCGGGCGGCCAGCGCGCAGACACCGGGGCGCACCACCTCGACGCCGGCGGCCAGCTCCTCGACGGCGACGACCACCGGCTCGAAGGCCCGGGCGTCCCGCCCCGGGTCGTGGTCGACGACGGTCAGCCGGGGGCAGCGCCCCTGCGCCTCCCGCTTGCGCAGACCCCGGCGGACGCCCTCGGCGCGGGCCGCCTCGGAGCAGGCGACCACCCGGTTGGCGTGCAGCACGGCCACCGCCCCGGTGGCCGGCACCCCGTCGACGATCTCGGCGGCGAGCACCGGCCAGTCGGGGCACCAGAGCAGCAGCGTCCGCACCGGCGCACCGGTCACGCGGGACCGACCACGGTGAGCGCGCCACGGCGGGGCGGTGCGGCAGCCGACGCCGACGGCGGCGGGACGGCCGACGACAGTGGCGACGCGGCGGGCGACGGCGGCGACTCGGACGACCACGGCACATCGGACGACCGCAGCGGCGCGGCCGACGGCGGGACGGGGCGGAGCCGGCCGGCGGCCGAGCGGCCGGTGGCGGAGACGCCCGACGCGACGGGCGGGCGGGGGATGACCCGGGTGAGCGCGGCGCCGGGGAGCCACACCTTGATCTCCTTGGGCCGGGCCGCCGCGCCACGCCCCCGCGCGCAGATGGTGACCTCGCGCCGCCGCAGCCGGCCCCGGCCCTGGCCCAGCCCCTCCCAGACGCCCCGCACCACCTGCAACGTGACGTCCGCGCCGTCCCACCGGCCGTACGGGACGAGCACGCTGCCGCGCTGCCGCGCCCGGGCGGCCAGCCGGTTGGCCACGGAGGCGGAGACGGTGGCCGGCACGGCGGCGACCACCACGTCCACCCCGTCGATCAGGGCGGCGACGACGGTGGGCCAGTCCGGCCCGGGCTGCGGCACCAGGGCGAGCCGGTCCAGGGCGATGCCGGCCTCGGCCGCCGCCCCCGCGCCGAAGGTCGGCACCCCCACCACGGCGCACCACGAGCCGGCCCGGGACGCCTCGGCGAGCAGCGCCAGCACCAGGGAGGTGCCGCCGCTGCGCCGGGGCTCGCCGGCGGCGACCGCGATCGTGCTGCCCCGGCGCAGCCCCCGGCTGGGCAGCAGGCCGGTCAGCTCGGGGACCACCGGCAGCATCCGGTGCGCCCCGGCCGGGTCCGGCGCGCTCGCCGGACGGACCAGGCCGGCCAGTGCGGCGGAACCGACCACCATGCGGCCCGCCATCGGACCTACCCCCTGTCGTGCCTCGCCCGTCGTTGTCGGAGTGCGGGATGTCGCTCGAAGTGCTCGAAGTGCCGGGTGGCGGTCAGGCGGCGAGGCCGTCGAGCGCCGGCTGGTGGGCCAGCCCGAGGGAGGTCTCCACCACCGTCACGAACTGCTCGGCCGCCCGGAGCAGGTCGTCGGCCTGGCGGGCGCTGACCACCCGGGGGATGCCGGCCTCGGCGGCGGCGCGCTTGCCCGCACCGGCGGCGAAGTAGGCGGCCCACTCGTCCAACTCGGGGGCGACGGCGCAGAGCAGGACCCAGACGCTGGTGATGCGGTGTCGCCGAGTCGGCGCGGGGCGGGCGCGGGCGGCGAGCACGGCCGCGGCGGCGCGGAGGGCGGCGAGGTGGGCCGCGGCGTAGCGCAGGCCGTCGGGGCGGGTGCGGGCGGCCTCCGCCAGCCCTTGGCGGGCCACCGCGAGGAGCTGCGCCGGGGTGCGGTTCGGCAGCACGTGCGCCGGCACCGTCGGTGGCTGGGCCGGGTTGGTCGGCATGGGCTGTCTCCTCCACGTGGCCGGGGCCGGACGCGGCGGCCGGGGCCGCCGGCACGGGCCGGGTCGGGTGGTGCGGAGGAAGACGCACCGGGTGGGGCCGGCCGGGTGTGGACGCTTCCCCACACCACACCCGGCCGGCGACCGGCGGGTTCGTCGCCCGCCGCCCGGGGGTCGTGGGCGGCGGGCGACGCTCCTGCCTGACGGGCCCGGACTCGCGACTGCCCGGGACCCAGGTGCGGCCCGCGGAGCCGCACCGCCCGGGACCGGCGCCGCGAAACACCGTCCCGGGCTGTTGGAACGGGCGTTCGAGGCAATCGAACACTCGTTCTAACTGCTGCTGACAGTACACCCCGCGCCCGACGAAAACGCAACGTGCGGCGGCCTGCGTGCCGAAACCCACGGCGGCGCTAGCCTCTGCTGGTGACGACTCCCCGCCCCGCCCTCGGTGTCGCGATGGTGCTCGGCTCGGGAGCCCTGTTCGCCGTCAACGGCACGGTCTCCAAGCTGGTGCTCCGGGCCGGCCTCAACGCGCAGCAGCTGACCCTGTTGCGGGCTCTGGGCGCGGTCGCCATCCTGCTGCTGCTCAGCGTCGCGCTGCGTCCGGGGGCGCGCCGGCTGAGGGTCACCGCCCGGCAGCTCCCGCTGCTGCTCGGCTACGGCCTGACCGGCTTCTTCCTGGTGCCGATGCTCTACTTCGTCGCCATCTCCCGGCTGCCGGTCGGGATCGGCCTGCTGTTCGAATACTCCGCCCCGCTGCTGGTCGCCCTCTGGGCCCGGTTCGGCCAGCGGCACCGGGTCCGCCCCCGGCTCTGGGTCGGCCTGGCGCTGAGCCTCGCCGGGCTGGGCTGCGTGGCCGAGGTGTGGGGTGGGCTGCGGCTGGACGGCCTCGGCGTGCTCGCCGGCGTGGGCGCGGCGGTCTTCCTGGCCGGCTACTACGTGCTCGGGGCGCGGGGCGTGCAGGGCCGGGACACCCTGTCGCTGTGCACCTGGGCGTTCGGCGGGTCCGCCGTGGCCGGGCTGCTCACCCGGGCGGTCACCGCCGGCGTCGGGGGCTGGGAGCCGCTGACCGGCCGCGCCGGGGGCGTGCCGGTCGCGCTGCTCTGCGCGTACGTGGTGGTGCTCGGCTCCGTCGTGCCGTACCTGCTGGTGGCCGGCGCGATGCGGCACCTGCCCGCGACCAGCGTCGGGATCGTCGGCATGGTGGAGCCGGTGCTCGCCGCGGCGGTCGCCTGGGTCGTCATCGGCGCGGGCGAGGCGCTCAACGCCGCCCAGCTCGGCGGCGGCGCGCTGGTGCTGCTCGGGGTGGCGCTGGCCGAGTCGGCCCGGGCCGCCCCGCCCGGGCAGCAGACCGTGCCGCCCGCGCCCGACGCCGTGGTCACCGGCGCGCCCGCCGCCGCCCGCTGACCGCCGGGATTCCCGGTACGCGCACAGGGCTTCGCAAGGGGCCGGTCGAGGCCACCGCCGACGGCCAGGTCCGGGCCACCCCGGGCTGGCCGGGCGCCCGACCGACGGCGTGGGCCGGCGCGGCGTAGCCCGCCGGCGGCGTGGGTGGGTGCCAGCGGCGCAGCGGCGGCGGGGACAATGGGCGGCATGCAGCCACACCCGAACGTGCGGGCCGTGCAGGCGGCCCTCGACGCCGCGGGCGCGCGGGACGGCTCCGGCCGGCCCAGCGAGGTCCGCCTGCTGCCCGCGGCGGTGCACACCGCCGCGGCGGCGGCCGACGCGCTCGGCGTCGCCGTCGGCGCCATCGCGAACTCGCTCGTCTTCGCCGCCGACGACGCGCCGCTGCTGGTGCTCACCTCCGGCGCGCACCGGGTCGACGTCGCCGGCCTGGCCGCGCACCTCGGGTTCACCCACCTGCGCCGGGCCACCCCCGAGTTCGTCCGCGCGCACACCGGCCAGCCGATCGGCGGGGTCGCCCCGCTCGGCCACCCCACGCCGCTGCGCACCCTCGTCGACGTGGCCCTGGCGGACCACGACGAGGTCTGGGCGGCCGGCGGGGTGCCCCAGGCGGTCTTCCCCACGACGTACGCGGAGCTGCTGCGGATCACCGGCGGCACCGCGACCGAGGTGGCGTGAGCGGCGTCCCCGAGCTGGTCACCCTGCACGTCTGGCGGATCGGCCGGGCGGCCCTGCCCGGCGCGCTGGCCCGGATGGCGACGCACCCGGCGCGGCTGCGCCGCACCACCGGGGTCCGGTTCGGCAAGCTGCTCGGCACCGGGACGGGCACCGGCTTCGGCCCCGGCGACGCCGACCCGACCCGCTGGGCGGCCCTCGCCGTCTGGGACTCCGTGGCCGACGCCGCCGCCTTCGACGCCTCGCCGGTGGGCCGCTCCTGGGCCCGCGTCGCCTGCTCGTCGGCGCGGGTCGACCTGCGCCCGCTGACCAGCCGGGGCGAGTGGTCCGGGCGGCGGCCGTTCGGCGAGCCGCCCGGCGGTCGGGTCGCCGGTCCGGTGCTGGCGCTGACCCGGGCCCGGCTGCGGGCCCGCCGGGCGGCGACGTTCTGGCGGGCCGTCCCGCCGGTGGCCGCCGCCCTGCACGCCGCGCCCGGCCTGCTGGCCCGGTTCGGCGTCGGCGAGGCCCCGCTGGGCTGGCAGGGCACGGTCAGCGTGTGGCGCGACCCGGCGGACCTCGTCGCGTTCGCGTACCGTCACCCCGAGCACCGCGCCGCGATCGCGCGCACCCCCACCGCGGGGTGGTACGCGGAGGAGCTCTTCGCGCGGTTCGAGGTGCGCGACGTGGTCGGCGACCGGGCGGTGCTGGGGTGGGTCGCCGACGGCGACGCGGCAACGGCGAAGGATGGGCGGGCATGAGGCTGGTGCGCTGGACGCCGGACGACCTGGTCCGACGGCTGGACGACGTGGTGGCCGTCTACGGCGAGGCGATGAACTACCGGGCCGACCTGTTGGAGGCGCGGCGCGGCTACATCGCCACCCACGTGCGCCGCCCCGGCTTCCGCGCCGTGGCCAGCCTCACCTCCGAGGGGCACCTGGCCGGCTTCGGGTACGGCTACCTCGGCACGCCCGGCCAGTGGTGGCACGACCAGGTGCACCGGGCGCTGACCGCCGGTGCCCGGCGGCGCTGGCTCGCCGACTGCTTCGAGGTGGTCGAGTTGCACGTCCGGCCGCCCGCCCAGGGGCACCGCCTGGGCACCCGGCAGCTCACCGCGCTGCTCACCATGGCGCCGGGCAGCACCACCCTGCTCTCCACGCCCGAGGCCGACGAGCAGCGCTCCCGGGCCTGGCGGCTGTACCGCCGGTTCGGCTTCGTCGACGT
Organism: Micromonospora sp. NPDC002575; assembly: GCF_042889525.1. Classification (NCBI taxonomy): domain Bacteria; kingdom Bacillati; phylum Actinomycetota; class Actinomycetes; order Micromonosporales; family Micromonosporaceae; genus Micromonospora; species Micromonospora sp. NPDC002575. The sequence continues at coordinate 243,119 of NZ_JBIARA010000010.1, forward strand.
GCTGCGCCACTTCCACTTCCCCGGCGACGAGCGCCCGTTCGGCATCCTCGGCCGGGACCTCCCGCTCACCCCGCCGACCCCGGCCGACCCGGCGGCGGCGAGCCCTGCCGACCGGGCCGGTCCCGCCGCCGCGCCGGCCGGCCCGGCCGCCTCGACACCGGGCCCGGCCGCGCCGTGACCCGGCCGGGGCTCCGGCCGCTGCTGCCCTGGGTGGGGCTGGGCGCGCTGGTCCTGGCCCAGATCTGCTACCCGCTCACCGCCGGTGCCACCAGGGCCGGGCTGACCGTGGCCACCGTCGTGCTCGGGTACGTCCTCTCGGTCGGCCACGCGCTGCTGACCCGGGGGCCCCGCGCGGCGGCGGCGCTGGTCGCGGTGGCCACCGGGGGCGGCTTCGCCATCGAGGCCATCGGGGTGGCCACCGGCTTCCCGTTCGGCAGCTACGACTACTCCGGCGAGCTGGGCCCGAAGCTGGCCGGGGTGCCGCTGGTCATCCCCCTGGCCTGGACCTGGATGGCCTGGCCCGCCTGGCTCACGGCGGCCCGGCTCGTCGGCCCCGGCGTCGCCCGGGTGGCCCTCGCCGCCGTCGGGCTCGCCGCCTGGGACCTGTTCCTCGACCCGCAGATGGTCGCCGAGGGCTACTGGGTGTGGCGGGACGCCACCCCGGCGCTGCCCGGCCTGCCCGGGGTGCCCGTCAGCAACTACCTCGGCTGGCTGCTGTTCGCGGTGCTGCTGATGGCGGCGCTGCGCCCGCTGGCCGGGCCGGCCGTCGACCGGGCGGGCCCCGGCGACGCCCCGATGTTCGCGCTCTACCTGTGGACGTACGCCTCCAGCATCCTGGCGCACGCGGTCTTCCTCGGCCTGCCCGCGGCGGCGGCGTGGGGCGCGGCCGGCATGGCGGTCGCCGCCGTCCCGCTGGCCCTGGCGCTGGGCCGCCACCGCCGGCAGGGCCCGCAGGACCGGCAGGGCCCGCAGGACCAGCAGGACCAGCAGAGCCAGCAGAGCCGGCAGCCCCAGCAGGGCCCGCCCGCCGACGCGACCGCATGACCGGCGTCCTGCTGCTGCTCGCCGCCGTCGCCGCGCTCACCGCGCACACCTGGGTCAACGCGACCCGGTGGCTGCGCCGCCCGGCCGGCGGGCCCGTCGAGGTCGCCGAGGCCGTCGCGGTGCTGCTGCCGCTGCGCGACGAGGCCGGCCGGGTCGCCCCGTGCCTGCGGGCGCTGCTCGCCCAGCGCGGCGTGCCCGGCCTGCGCATCGTGGTGCTCGACGACGGCTCCACCGACGGCACCGCCGACGTGGTCCGCGCGGTCGCCGGCGGCGACGACCGGGTCACGCTGCTCACCGGCGTCGCACCGCCGCCGGGCTGGCTGGGCAAGCCGCACGCCTGCCACCAGCTCGCCGCCCGCGCCGACCCGGCCGCCACCGCGCTGGCCTTCGTCGACGCCGACGTCGTCCTCGCCCCCTACGCGGTGGCGGCGGCCGTCGCCGAGCTGCGCGCCGCGCGGGCGACGCTGCTGTCGGCGTACCCGCAGATCGTGACCCGGACCCCGGCGGACCGGCTGGTGCAGCCGCTGTTGCAGTGGCTGTGGCTGACCTTCCTGCCGCTGCGGGCGATGGAGCGCTCGCCGCGGCCGTCGCTGGCGGCGGCCGGCGGGCAGTTCCTCGTGGTCGACCGGGCCGGCTACGCGGCGGCCGGCGGCCACGCCGCCGTGGCCGACCGGGTGCTGGAGGACGTCGAGCTGGCCCGCGCGGTCAAGCGCTCCGGCGGGCGGATCGCCCTGGCCGACGGCTCCCGGCTGGCCACCTGCCGGATGTACGACGACTGGCCGCAGCTGCGCGACGGCTACACCAAGTCGCTGTGGGCCTCGTTCGGCCACCCGACCGCGGCGGCGGCCGTGGTGGCGGCGCTGCTGCTGCTCTATACGGCTCCCCCGCTGGTGGCGCTGGCCGCCCTGGTCGCGGGCGTCCCGGCGGTCGCGGCGGCGGCGGCGCTGGCCTGGCTGCTCGGGGTGGCCGGGCGGGCGGTCAGCGCCCGCGCCACCGGCGGCCGGTGGTGGCCCGACGCGCTCGGCCACCCCGTGTCGGTCGTGGTCCTCGGCTGGCTGACCGCGCGGTCGTACCATCTGCGAAAGCGACGCCGCCTGTCCTGGCGGGGTCGCCCGGTCAGCTAGGAGGGCGCGTCATGGCGCGGATCGTGGTCGTCGGCGCCGGGGTGGGTGGGCTGGCCACCGCCGCCCGGCTGGCCGCCACCGGGCACGAGGTGACCGTCTTCGAGCAGGCCGGCACGGTCGGCGGCAAGCTCGGCCGGCACGTCCACGACACCCCGGCCGGCGCGTTCCACTTCGACACCGGGCCGAGCCTGCTCACCCTCCCGGAGGTCTTCCACGACCTGTTCGAGGCGACCGGCGCGAAGCTCGACGAGTATCTCGACCTGGCCCCGCTGGACCCGATCGTCCGGCACGTCTTCCCCGGCGGCGGGCCCACCCTCGACTCCTGCGCCGACCCGGGCGAGTTCGCCGGCCGCGTCGGCGCGGCGTTCGGCGACCGGGCCGCCGCGGACTGGCAGCGGCTGTGGCGGCGCGCCGCCCGGGTCTGGGACGCCTCGCACCGCGACGTCCTGCGCCGGGCCGTCGACTCGCCGCTGGACCTGGCCGCGCTGGCCTGGCGGCTGGGCGACCTCGCCGCCATCGCCCCCGGGCGCACCCTGCGCGGGCTGGGCCGCCGGCACCTGACCGACCCCCGGCTGCGGATGCTGCTGGACCGGTACGCCACCTACGCCGGGGCCGACCCGCGCCGGGCCCCGGCGGCGCTGGTCGCCGTCCCGTACGCGGAGCTGGCGTTCGGCGGCTGGTATCTGCGCGGCGGCCTGGGCACCCTCGCCGACGCGCTGCTGACCCGCTGCCTGGACCTGGGCGTGGTCGTGCAGACCAGCGCCGCGGTGACCCGGATCGACGCGGCGGGCGGCCGGGTCCACGGGGTACGCCTCGCCGGCGTCGCCGCGCCCGTGCCCGCCGACGTGGTGGTCGCCAACGTCGACGCGCTGACCCTCTACCGGGACCTGCTGCCCAGCCCGCGCCGGCTGGCCGGGCTCACCGACCGCAGCCTGGCCGGCTTCGTGCTGCTGCTCGGGGTGGCCGGCGGGAGCGGCCTGGCCCACCACAACGTGTTCTTCCCGCGCGACTACGACGCCGAGTTCGATGCGGTCTTCGGCCACCCCGGGCGGGGCGTGCGGGCCCGGCCCGCGCCCGACCCGACCGTCTTCGTCACCGTCGCCGCCGACCCGGCGGTGCGCCCCGACGGGCACGAGGCGTGGTTCGTGCTGGTCAACGCGCCCCGCCACGGCACCGCCACGGGCGCGGTGGACTGGCGGCGACCGGGCCTGGCCGACGCGTACGCCGACCGGGTCCTCGCCGTGCTCGCCGAGCGCGGCGTGGACGTGCGCGACCGGCTGGTGTTCCGGGAGGTGCGCACCCCGGCCGACCTGGACGCCGCCACCGGCACGCCCGGCGGGGCGATCTACGGCACGGCCGGCGGGCTGCTGCGGCCGGCCAACCGGGGGCCGGTGGCCGGCCTGTGGCTGGTCGGCGGTTCCGGGCACCCCGGCGGCGGCCTGCCGATGGTCGCCCTCTCCGCGCAGATCGTCGCCGACGCCATCGGCCCCGCCTGGGAGTAAGGAGGGGCACCTTGTTAACGCATTCTGTAGAGCAGGGGCCCCTTCTTAACGCCCCGCTGCGGCGGGCCAGCCGGCCTCGACGAGGGGTCAGCCGGCGTCGATGAGGGCGCGGCGGACGGCGGCGAGCAGCTGGCCCAGCCCGAAGCCGGCCAGCAGCACCCAGACGGCGGCGGCCATGGTGATCGTGCCGGCGGTCAGGTCCGGGTCGATCAGCCCGGCCAGGCCGGACAGCAGCAGCCCGACCAGGGCCACGCAGACCCGGGTGGGCCGCTCCCCCACGGTGACCGCGCCGATCTCCCGCATCCCGGCCGACACCGCCCGGGCCCGGACGTACTCGTGCAGCCAGGACAGCCCGCCGGCGGCGACGACCAGCGCCCCCGGCGCGCCCACCAGCCAGAACGCGGCCAGCCAGGCGGCCTCGCCGAGCCGGTCGGCGACCGAGTCGTAGACGTAGCCGAGCCGGGTGGTGCGGTTGGTGGCCACCGCCACCGCGCCGTCGACGCTGTCGGCCACGGAGGCGGCCAGCACGAACAGCGCCGCGAGCACCGGCCCGTTCACCGGCCGGACGGCGAACAGCGGCACGCAGAGGCAGAGCAGCACCCCCGCCACGGTGACGGCGGTCGGGGTGACCCGGAGCCGGCCCAGCACGTAACCGACGTGGTAGGCGAACCGCAGCCAGGCGCGGACCACCGGGGCCGCCGCCCGGGGGTCGAAGCCGCCGTGCAGCCGCGCCCACGCCGTCGCGTACTCGTCCCAGTTCAGCGAAGTGCCCACCACGGAACAACCGTCGCACCGGCGCCGTGGTGTCGCGCCACTGGGGTCACACCCGCGCGCCGACCTGCAACTGCTGCCAGACCTCCCGGGTCGCGGTGGAGCGGTTGAGGGTGATGAAGTGGATGCCGGGCACGCCCTCGTCGAGCAGCCGCCGGCACATCTCGGCCGCCTGCTCGATGCCGAGCCGGCGGACCGCCTCCGGGTCGTCGGCCACCTCGGCGAAGCGCGCGGCCAGGGCCGGCGGGAAGGGCGCACCGGACAGCTGCACGGAACGCTCGATCGTGCCGAGCTGGGTGACGGGCATCACCCCGGCCAGGATCGGGGTGTCGCAGCCCGCCGCCGCCACCCGGTCCCGCAGCCGCAGGTAGTCGTCGGCGTCGAAGAACATCTGGGTGATCGCGAACTCCGCACCGGCCCGGCACTTGCGCACGAAGTGCGCGGTGTCGCTGGCCACGTCGGGTGAGCGGGGGTGCTTGTAGGGGAACGCGGCCACCCCGACGCTGAAGTCACCGGAGTCGCGCACCAGCCGCACCAGGTCCTCGGCGTAGAGCACCCCCTCGGGGTGGCGGACCCACTCGCCGCCCGGGTCTCCCGGCGGGTCGCCCCGCACGGCCAGCACGTTGCGCACCCCGACGCCGGCCAGCCGGCCGATGACGTTGCGCAGCTCGGCGACGGAGTGGTTGACGGCGGTGAGGTGCGCCATCGGCAGCAGGGTGGTCTCGGTGGCGATCCGCTCGGTCACCGCGACCGTGGTGTCCCGGGTCGACCCGCCGGCCCCGTAGGTGATCGACACGAACGAGGGACGCAGCGGCTCCAGCTCGCGGATCGCCTGCCACAGCAGCCGCTCGCCCTGGGCTGTCTTGGGCGGGAAGAACTCGAACGAGAAGGTGGGCTGACGGTCACGGATCAGCTCCCCGATCGCCGGCTGCGGATTGGGGAGGACCGATGGTAGACCGAGAGCCATGGACCGACTCTAGCGGTCGGGACGCACCGCACCCAGGGCCTTCCCACCTGACGCGACCGCCCCGAGCCCCCGCGCCGACGGCGGTCCGGGCGGATCGTCGTACCCCTGGGGTAGACAGGCGGTAGCGCGGACGGGGCCCGCGCGGGGGTCAGCACCGACCGGCGGCGCGCCGGTCCCGCCTGGTGCGCGGGTCGACGCCGCCCTCGCGCCGACCCTGCCGGAGGACCCATGACGCCGACCACGCCGCCCGGCCCGGAGCCGCTCGGGCCGTTGCTCGCCCGGCTCCGGCGGGCCCGGGGCCGCAGCCAGCAGGCCCTCGCCGCCGAGCTGTGCGCCGCCTCGGGCGTGCCCACGCTGAGCCGGCACGAGGTGTCCCGCTGGGAGCGGCAGCTCCGGGTGCCGGGAGGCTTCTGGCTGGGCTGGCTGGCCGTGGTCCTGGCCGTGCCGGTGGAGCTGCTGGCCGACGCCGCCGGGCACGCCCGGAGCGCGCGCCACCGGGCGCTGCCGGCCGCCCCGGCACGCCCACCGGCCGGCGGCCCGACGCCCCGCGCCGGCCTGCGGCCGAGGGGCCCGGAGCGGCTGCGCCCGCCCCGGCACGCCACCCGCCCCGCCCGGCGGCGCAGCCGGCCCGCCTGACGCCCTGCCGCCTCTGACTCGCCACTGACGCCGAACGGTCGAGCGGCGGGCCCGGCCTACGCCGGACCCACCGCTCGACCGAAAGGCGGGCCTGGTGGAAACCCGGCCCGCCTTTCGTTGTCTCACCTGGTCATGGGATCAGCGGCGGAGGGTCAGCAGACCCGGCCGGTACGGCAGGAGGCCGTAGTCGACGCCGTCGGAGCTGGGGGAACGCCCCTGGTACAGCAGCTGCAAGTTGCACGGGTCGATCGTGTTCGTCTGATCCGCGCTGGTGCGTAGCAGCTCGCCGTGGCTGATGTCGTTGGTCCAGGTGGCACCGCTGTTGGCCTTGCCCGCGAACGGGTTGTTGTAGGTCGTCGCGTTCGGCGTCCAGGTGCCGCTCAGGCTGGTCGCCGTGAACGAGCGGAAGTAGCGCTCCCAGGAGCTGGTCCTGGCCTCGATGATCATCAGGTACTGGTTGCGGCCCTGCACCTTGTAGACCTGCGGCGCCTCGAAGATGTTCTCCGAGGTGTCGCTCATGATGGTCGTGTAGCTGGAGCCGAAGCTGCCCGGGAAGTTCCCGATCGGCATGATCTGGCGGTAGATCTTGCCGTTGTCGCCGGCGAAGAACAGGTACATGTTCTGGTCGTCGCCGATGATCGTCTGGTCGATCACGCCGGTGCCGGAGTCGGTGATCGTCGCGGTCGACAGGGGCTGCGGGGCCGACCAGCCGTTGGCGTTGGCGGGGTTGGTCGACGTGCGGTACGAGAACGACGTCGGGCCCCACTGGTGGGCGAGGACCCAGATGTTCTTCGGCGCGAAGTAGAACAGCGACGGCGCCACGGTGCTCTGGCTCATGGTGTTCTGGCTGGCCGAGCCGAGCTGGTTGAGGTTGTCGACAAGGCCGAAGTTCATCGAACCCCAGCCGCCGGTGGCGCTGCTGCTGTGGGTGGTGGCGTACACCAACTGCTTGCCCTGGTAGGGGGCGATGGTGAAGTCCTTGAGTGACGCCCAGCCGGCCTTCGGCTGCGCCAGCGGGCCGGTCGACGACCACCGGTACGTCGACGGCAGGTCGCACGTGCCGCCCGGCGGGGGCGTCGTCGGCGGCGGGGTGGTGGGGTTCGTCCCACCGTCGACGCGGACGAGCTGCCACTGCTGGTTGCTGCCGTTCCAGTCGTCGTACTGCACGATGTTGCCGCCGTCGGCGGTCGACGCGCCCTGCACCTCGATCACCTTGTTGCTGTTCCGGTTGATGAACCGGACGTAGCCACCGTCGGAGTCGGCCAACCGGAACTGCTGGTTCGTGCCGTTGAGGTCGCTCCACTGCACGATGCTGCCGCCGTTGGCGGTGGAGAAGTTGTAGACGTCCAGCACCTTGCCGGACAGCCGCGACTTCAGCCGGTAGTAGCCGCCGCCGGAGTCCACGAACTGCCACTGCTGCTGGTTGCCGTTGTTGCGCGTCCACTGGGTGATCCGCGCGCCGTCGCTCGTGGCCAGGTTGTAGACGTCCAGGGCCTTGCCGCTGTTGCGGTTGACCAACACGTACCACGCGTTCGTGTCGACCGTCGCCGCGGCGGCGGGCGTCGACACCGCGGCTGCGGCGGCCACGCCGAGCACCACCGCCGACACGCCGGCGGCGACGACCCGAGACAGCCACCCGCGCCGCTGCGGCGGCGGCGCGATCGATGGCGATCCACCAAGGGCAGACATGATCCTCCTCCAATGACCAGAGATGGGCAGCGCGGGGACGGCCGCGCGCTCGATGATGTGAGCGCTAACATCACGTACGCAGGCCTAGCGCACGCCAATCAAGACCAACGAAGCGGGCTTGCCCGGTAGCCGTAGGCGTCGTCGTCCTTGACCATCGACTGTGAGCGATAACACGCCGTTCGTCAAGTCGTAACTTTCGATACCCGGGCCGAGCGGCGCGCCCCGTCGGCGGCGAACCCACCCGGGCGGACCGACTCCGGGCCGCCGGCCCGGCGGCATCCCGTCGCCCGGACACCCCGCCTCGCCTGCACGAGCGGCCGGTGACACGCCACGCACCGCCGATGCGGCAGCCAGCGGGCGACCCGATAGCGTCGGGGCGTGACCCACGCTGCTCCCGTATCCCCCGTCGACCGCGCCGACCTGCGGCAACGGGTCGACAAGGCCCTCGCCGGGTTCCTTGCCGGCCAGCGCACCTGGCTGACGGCCGTCGACGAGGCCCTGGTGCCGGTGGCCGAGGCGATCGAGGCGTTCGTGCTGGGCGGCGGCAAGCGGCTGCGCCCCGCGTTCGCGTACTGGGGGTTCCGGGGGGCGGGCGGAGGCGACGCCGACCAGGTGGTCACCGCCCTGGCCGCGCTGGAGTTCGTGCAGGCCAGCGCGCTGATCCACGACGACCTGATGGACCGTTCGGACACCCGGCGCGGCGAGCCGGCGGTGCACCGGCGCTTCGCCGCCCGGCACCGGGGGGCGGGGTGGGGCGGCGACGCCGACGGCTTCGGCGACGCGGCGGCGATCCTGCTCGGCGACCTCTGCCTCGTCTGGTCCGACGAGCTGCTGCACTCCGCCGGGCTGGACCCACGGATCGTCGCCCGGGCCCGGCCCGTGTTCGACGAGATGCGCACCGAGGTCACCGTCGGGCAGTACCTCGACGTGCTGACGCAGGCCACCGGCGACACGTCGGTGGAGCGCGCGGGCAAGGTCGCCCGGTACAAGTCGGCCAAGTACACCGTCGAGCGCCCGCTGCTGCTCGGCGCGGCGCTGGCCGACGCGCCCGCCCACGTGCGGGCGGCCTACTCGGCGTACGGGCTGCCGCTGGGCGAGGCGTTCCAGCTCCGCGACGACGTGCTCGGGGTGTTCGGCGACCCGGCGCAGACCGGCAAGCCGGCCGGCGACGACCTGCGCGAGGGCAAGCGGACGTACCTCGTGGCGGCGGCCGTGGCGGCGAGCGACGACGCGGGCCGCGCGCTGCTGCTCGACCGGCTCGGCGATCCGGAGCTGGACGCCGGCGGGGTGGCGCGGCTGCGCGAGCTGATCGCCTCGACCGGCGCGCTGGCCCGCACGGAGGAGCGGATCGCGGCGCTGACCGAGACGGCGCTCGCCGCACTGTCGGCCGTCGACCTGGAGACCGAGGCCCGGCAGGCGCTGGTGGACCTGGCCATCGCCGCCACCCGCCGCACCGACTGACCCGCCCGCCACGCGGGCCGACCCGCGCCGGCCGGAGCGAAGACCAGCAGCCGGAACCGGTCAGAAGCCGAGTGCCTGGGCGCGGCGCTTCACCTCGCGGGCGTGGTCGCCGCCGAGCGTGGCCGCTGGGGTGCCGCCGGAGAGGGTGTCGTCGGGCTCGTAGAGCCAGCGCAGCGCCGCCTCGTCGTCGTAGCCGGCGTCGGCGAGCAGGGTGAGCACGCCGGGCAGGTGCTTGAGCACGGTGCGGTTGGCCACCAGGTCGGCGGGCACCCGCCGCACGCCGTCGCGGCGCACGGCGAGCAGCTCGCGGTCCCGGATCATCTGGTGGACCTTGCTGATCGACAGGCCGAGGCGCTCGGCGACGTCCGGCAGGGCCAGCCAGCCGGCCGGATCGGTCGGGCCGGCGAGGTCGGCGTCGGAGGCGGCCTGGCCGGAGGGTACGGAGTCGGTCACCCGATCACCCTGTCACGCCCCCGCCCGGACGGCGCGCGGCACCCCCCTCGCCCCGCAGCCGAGGGCCGGCGGGGGCTCCGGGGCCGGTCGACACGCGCGGCGCGACGGGCGTCGGGCCATCCGGCTGTAGCATCCGGTGCAACCTCCACCCTCCGGAGACATAGACTTCCTGCCGATGGACACACAGGTCGCCGACACGTTGCTGGGCTCGCTGCTCGACGGGCGCTACCGCATTCGCGGTCGCGTGGCCCGTGGCGGCATGGCGACCGTGTACACCGCCACCGACGAGCGCCTGGAGCGCACCGTCGCGGTCAAGATCATCCACCCGACCCAGGCCACCGAGGCGCGGTCCCGGATGGCCGGGTTCCTGGCGCGCTTCACCGACGAGGCGAAGACCATCGCCCGGCTGACCCACCCGAACGTGGTGGCGGTCTACGACCAGGGCACCCACGCCGGCCTGCCGTACCTGGTGATGGAGTACGTGCGGGGCCGGACCCTGCGCGACGTGCTCGCCGAGCGCCGCCGGCTCAACCCCGACGAGGCGCTGGCGATCATGGAGCAGATGCTCGCCGCGATCGCCGCCGCGCACCGCGCCGGCCTGGTCCACCGCGACGTCAAGCCGGAGAACGTGCTGGTCGCCGAGGCGCCCACCGGCGGCGTGGCGAACCTGGTCGACAGCGTCGTCAAGGTCGCCGACTTCGGGCTGGCCCGGGCCGTGGAGGCCAGCTCCGAGGAGGAGCCGGGCAACCAGCTCATGGCCACCGTGGCGTACGTCGCCCCGGAGCTGGTCACCGACGGCCGCTCCGACACCCGCACCGACGTCTACTCGGCCGGCATCGTGCTGTTCGAGATGCTCACCGGCCGGGTCCCCTACGACGGCGACCGCCCGGTGGACGTCGCCTGGCAGCACGTCGACCGGGACGTGCCCGCCCCGTCGACGCTGGTGCCCGGCCTGCCCCGGGCGCTCGACGACCTGGTCGCCCGGGCCACCCGCCGCGACCCGGGCGCCCGCCCCACCGACGCCGGCGCCCTGCTGGCCGAGGTGCAGGTGGCCCGCGACGACCTGGGCAACCCCAACACGCACACCGCCGTGCTGCGCCCGGTGGCCGACGAGACCACCGCCGTGGCGCAACCGACCATGGTGGTCGCGGCGGTCCGCCCGGCGCAGCGTCCCGCCTGGGCGCGGCTGCCCGAGGCCGAGCCGCAGCGCCCGCACCGGCGGCGGGCCGCCCCCGAGCCCGAGGGGCCGATGGCGCGGCTCGCCGCGCTGCGTACCCGGATCATGGGCGACCCGCGCGGCCGCCGGGGCGTCCTCGCGGCCCTGGTGGTGCTCGGCCTGGTCGTCGCGCTCACCGGCTGGTGGTTCGGCATGGGCCGGTACACGGTGGCCCCGGAGCTGGTCGGCCTCGACAGGGCCGCGGCGGAGGGGCAGGCCAGCCGGGGCGGGTTCGTGCTGCGCTACGCCGAGCCCCGCTACGACGAGCAGGTCCCCCGCGACGCCGTGCTGGCGCAGGACCCGGCCTCGGCGGACCGGATCGTCAAGGGCGGCACGATCACCCTCACCCTGTCCCGGGGCCCGGAGCGGCTCCCCGTGCCCGACGTGGTCGGCAAGGACTTCGAGCTGGCGGAGGCGGACCTGACCGGCGCCGAGCTGGTGGTGGTCAAGGGCGGCTCCCGCTACGACGACAACCTGCCCGAGGGCGTCGTGGTGGCCACCGACCCGAAGGTCGGCACCGAGGTGAAGCCCGGCGCGAAGGTCACCGTCATCCTCAGCAAGGGCAAGGCGCCGATCTCGGTGCCCAACCTGGTCGGTAAGAACCTCGCCGAGGCCCGCACCGCCCTGGCCCAGCTCGGCCTGGTGCCGGTGGAGACCTACAAGCAGTCGGACAAGCCGCGCGACGAGATCCTCGGGCAGAGCCCCGCCAACGGCACCGGCGTGGAGAAGGGCGCCCAGGTCAAGCTCGACGTCAGCGAGGGCCCGCCGCAGGTCGTCGTGCCCCGGGTGGTCGACCTGCCCTGCCAGCAGGCCAAGCAGCAACTGGAGGCCCAGGGCCTGCCGGTGACCGTGCAGTTCAACCCCAACGGCACCGTCCGGTATCAGAACCCGGGGGAGAACTCTCAGGTGCCGCCGGGCACCCCGGTCACGATCGGGTGCCTGTGAGCACGCCCGCGTCCCGCCGCCCGGTCGGCTCGCACACCCCCACCTCGGGCGGGCTGGCGAAGGCCGCCCTGCCGTACGTCGACGCCGCCGCCTCCGAGGCCGTCCAGGTCTACGTGTCCAACTCCCGGGGCTGGGCGCTGCCGGCGGGCGACCCGGCCCAGGACGCGCTGTTCCGCGACGGCTGCGCCGCCCGCGGGGTGCCCGTGTTCATCCACGCGTCCCTGCTGGTGAACCTGGGCTCGCCCACCCCGGCTACGGTCGAGCGTTCCGCGCAGACCCTGGCCCACGCGCTGCGCCGGGGGCGGGCGATCGGCGCCCGGGGCGTGGTCTTCCACGCCGGCAGCGCCGTCGACGCCGGCCACGCCGACGCGGCCCTGCGCCAGGTGCGCGAGGCGCTGCTGCCGCTGCTCGACGAGACCACGGCCACGGACGGCCCGCTGCTGCTGGTGGAGCCCAGCGCGGGCGGCGGCCGGTCCCTGGCCTCCCGGGTGGAGCACCTCGGCCCCTACCTGGACGCGGTGGACCGCCACCCCGGCCTGGGCGTCTGCTTCGACACCTGCCACGCGTGGGCCGCCGGGCACGACCTCGCCGCCGAGGGCGGGATGACGGCCTGCCTGGACACGCTGGTGGCCACGGTCGGGCCGGACCGGCTGCGGCTGGTGCACGCCAACGACTCGAAGGACCTGTGCGGCTCGACCCGGGACCGGCACGAGAACATCGGCAAGGGCAGCATCGGCGAGCCGGCGTTCGCCGAGCTGATGGCCCACCCCGCCACGGCGGGCATTCCGGTCGTGGTGGAGACCCCGACCGAGAGGCACGAGGGCCACGCCACCGACATCGCCACCCTGAAGCGCCTGCACCCCTAGCCCCGCCCCGCCGCCCCTCCCCCTCCCCCCTCCCCCGCCTTGTCGATCAAGAGGTTTGTGTCACCGTCCGCCCTCCGGATGACGCAAACCTCTTGATCACCGACGGGGTGGGGTCCGGGTGAGGGAGTCAGGGTGAGGGAGTCAGGGTGGGGTCAGTGGCGCAGGATCGCGGTTAGGACCTTGGCGGCTCGGTCGATCGCGTCGTCGTCGGCGTCGAGGTGGGTGACCAGGCGGGCCTGGCGCGGGCCGAGCACCGAGATCAGCACCCCCTCGGCGCGGGCGGCGGCGGCCAGGCCCCGCGCGTCCAGCTCGGTCTTCGTCAAGTCGAGCGGGACCAGGTTCGTGCGCACCGGCGCGGCGAGCACCCCGAACGGGGCGAGCGCCTCCGCCAGGCGGGCCGCCTTCGCGTGGTCGTCGGCGAGCCGGTCGACGTGGTGCGCGAGGGCGTACCGGCCGGCGGCGGCGAGCACCCCGGCCTGGCGCATCCCGCCGCCCATCCGCTTGCGGATCGTCCGCGCCCGCCCGATCCGCTCCGCGCTGCCCACCACCAGCGAGCCGACCGGCGCGCCGAGCCCCTTGGACAGGCAGACGGACAGGGTGTCGAACAGCGCGCCGTACTCCGCCAGGGGCACCCGGTCGGCCACGTGGGCGTGCCAGATCCGGGCCCCGTCGCAGTGCAGGGCGAGCCCGTCGGCGTCGGCGACCCGGCGCAGCTCGCGGAGCGTGGCCAGGGGGATCACCCCGCCGCCGCCCCGGTTGTGGGTCTGCTCGACGGCGATCGCCCGCGTCGGCACCGCGAAGTAGCCGTCCGGCCGGACCATCCCGGCGACCACGCCGGGGTCGAGGTCCGCGCCGGCCGCCGGCCACGTCCGCGACGAGATCCCGCCGTACGCCGCCGCCGCGCCGATCTCGTACGTCACCACGTGCGCGTCGGCGTCGCAGAGCAGTTCGTCGCCGGGCGGCACCACCGTCTGCAGGGCGATCTGGTTGGCCATCGAACCGGTCGGGGCGAACAGCGCCGCCTCGTGCCCGAACAGCGCGGCGACCTCGGCTTCGAGGGCGTTGACCGTCGGGTCCTCGCCGTAGACGTCGTCGCCGACCTCGGCGGTGGCCATCGCCTCCCGCATCCCGGCGGTGGGCCGGGTCACGGTGTCCGACCGCAGGTCGACGACCGACCGGTCAGCCACGCCGCTCTCAGCCACGGAGCATCTCCGCCACGAGGAACGCCAGCTCCAGCGACTGCTGGGTGTTCAGCCGGGGGTCGCAGGCGGTCTCGTACCGGTCGGGCAGGTCCAGGTCCTCGATGCCCTGCGCGCCGCCGAGGCACTCGGTGACGTCCTCGCCGGTCAGCTCGACGTGCAGGCCGCCCGGGTGGGTCTCCAGCCCCCGGTGCACCTCGAAGTAGCCGAGCACCTCGTCGACGATGCGGTCGAAGTGCCGCGTCTTGTAGCCGTTGGAGGACTCGTGGGTGTTGCCGTGCATCGGGTCGCACTGCCAGACCACCTTGGCGCCGGCGGCGGTGACCTTCGCCACGATCGGCGGCAGGGTGTCGCGGACCTTGTGGTTGCCCATCCGGCTGATCAGCGTGAGCCGGCCGGGGACGTTCTCCGGGTTGAGCTTCTCGCAGAGCTCGATCGCCTCGTCGGGGGTGGTGGTCGGGCCGAGCTTCACGCCGATCGGGTTGGCGATGCGGGAGATGAAGTCGATGTGCGCCCCGTCGATCTGCCGGGTGCGCTCGCCGATCCACAGGAAGTGCCCGGACAGCCCGTACGCCCGGGTGCCGGAGACCCGGGTGAGCGCCCGGTCGTACTCCAGGGCCAGGGCCTCGTGGGAGCAGTAGAGGGTGACCGTGCGCAGCGCGTCGTCCTCGGTCATCCCGCACGCCTGGATGAACGCGATGGCCCGGTCGATCTCCCGGGCGATCGCCTCGTAGCGCTCGCCGGCCGGGGAGTTCTTGACGAAGCCCTTGTTCCAGTCGTGCACCGCGTGCAGGTCGGCCAGCCCGCCGGCCAGGTACGCCCGGAGCATGTTCATCGCGGCGGCCGAGTTCGCGTACGCCCGGATCATGCGCTGCGGGTCGGCGACCCGCGCCTCCGGTGTGGCCTCCAGCGAGTTGATCAGGTCGCCGCGGTAGGCCGGCAGCCCGCGGGCGTCGGTCGGCAGCGACCGGGGCTTGGTGTATTGCCCCGCGACCCGGGCGACCTTGACCACCGGCAGGGACGCGCCGTAGGTGAGCACGATCGCCATCTGGAGCAGGGTGCGGGCGTTGGCCAGCAGGTGGCTCTCGGTGTTGTCGGCGAAGGTCTCGGCGCAGTCGCCGCCCTGGAGCAGGAACGCCTTGCCCTCGCAGACCAGGGCGAGCTTGCGCCGAAGCTGGTCGACCTCGTACGGCGCGACGACCGACGGCACGGTGTCGAGCACCTTGCAGACCTCGGCGACCTGGGCCTGGTCCGGCCACGGCGGGACCTGCGCGCGGGGCAGCTCCCGCCAGCGGTCGAGGCCGAGGGCGGCGTCCTCGGCGGAGTCGACGGTCGGGCGGCTGGTCTGTAGGCCGGGGCTGCCCACGGCGGGATGGCTCAGCTGATGCCACTCATGGCGCATGCCGGAAAGCGTACGGCGACCGCCCGGGCACCCGACGGGCGAGGGGGACGGTTTCCGGCAGTTGGAAGATCAACGCCGACCCGGGGCGTGATCAGGGGGTGACCGACGGCTCCGGCGTGTTCCCGCCCGGCGCCTCGCGCGCCACGCACCAGTCGGCGCCGCTGCGGGTGACGGTGAACAGCAGCGGCCGGGTGGCCTCGCGGGAGCCGGCGGTCACGGTGATCTCCGTGCTGACCTCCTGCCCGCTCTCGCCCGGGCGGACGTCGGTGATCGTCGCCCCGGTCACGGTGAAGTGATCGGCGAAGTCGCCGTTCGGGCCGGTCGCGGCGGCGTCGAAGGCCGCCTGGGCGGGCGCGCAGAGCTGGCCGCGCCCGGCGGCCACGTCCTTGGCGATCATCGCGTCGAGGTACGCCTGGACCCGCTCCCGGGACTTCGTGGCCGCCTCCTCGGCGGGCGCCCGGCCGGGCTGCTGGGCGGCCTCCCCGTCGTCGCCGCAGCCGAGCAGGGCGAACGGGAGGACCGCGAGTGTCGCGCCCAGCGCCGCCCTGCTGGCCACCCTGGTGTTCGTCACGCCCATCCGTCCCTCCTTCTCGGCCCCGGCACCGGGGACGCCGCCGATGGGCGAGTCTGACACATCACCGGCGCGCCACGCCCACGCCGGGCCGCGCCCACGCGCGCCGGGCCCGGGAACCGCCGTGCGTGCGGTTCCCGGGCCCGGGGGGGTTGATTGGAGGGGACCCTTGCTATGCAGAATGCGTTAACAGGGGGCCCTTCCTTGCCTCAGCCGAGGCCGCCGCGGATCGCGCCGATCAGCTCGCCGTTGGTGGTGTCTCCGGACAGCTCCCAGAAGAACGCGCCGCCGAGGCCCTGGTTCTTCGCGTACGTCATCTTGCCGCCGATGGTCGACGGGGTGTCGTAGCTCCACCAGTTGCTGCCGCACTTGGCGTACGCGGTGCCGCCGACCGTGCCCGTGGCCGGGCAGGTGTTCTTGAGCACCTTGTAGTCCTCGATGCCGGCCTCGTAGGTGCCCGGCGCCGCCCCGGTGGCCGTGCCGCCCGGCGCGGACTGGGTGACCCCGGTCCAGCCCCGGCCGTAGAAGCCGATGCCGAGCAGCAGCTTGTCGGCCGGGATGCCCTTGCCCTTGAGCTTCTGGATCGCGGCGTCGGAGTTGAAGCCCGCCTGCGGGATGCCGGTGTAGGAGTAGAGCGGGGAGTGCGGGGCGGTGGGGCCCTGCGCGTTGAAGGCGCCGAAGTAGTCGTACGTCATCGGCATGAGCCAGTTGAGGTTGCCGATCGCCCCGGCGTAGTCGGTGGCGTCGATCTTGCCGCCGTTGCTGCCGTCGGCGGTGATGGCGGCGGTGACCAGCGCCGAGGAGCCGAACTTCGAGCGCAGCGCGGAGATCACGTTCTTGAAGGCGTTCGGGCCGCTGGAGTCGCAGGTGAGGCCGCAGGCGTTCGGGTACTCCCAGTCGACGTCGATGCCGTCGAAGACGTCGGCCCAGCGCGGGTCCTCGACCAGGTTGTAGCAGCTCTCGGCGAAGGCGGCCGGGTTCTGCGCGGCCTGGGTGAAGCCGCCCGACCAGGTCCAGCCGCCGAAGGACCAGATCACCTTGAGGTGCGGGTACATCTTCTTCAGCTTGCGGAGCTGGTTGAAGCTGCCGCGCAGCGGCTGGTCCCAGGTGTCGGCGACGCCGTCGACGCTGTCGGCCGCGGTGTACGCCTTCTCGTAGTCGGCGTAGCTGTCGCCGATGGCGCAGCGACCGCCGGTGGTGTTGCCGAAGGCGTACAGGATGTGGGTGAGCTTCGCGGCGGAGCCGCTGGTGTGGATGTTCTTGACGTGGTAGTTGCGGCCGTAGACGCCCCACTCGGCGAAGTAGCCGACGACCTTCTTGCCGCCGGTCGGCGGGGTGGTGGTGGGCGGGGGCGTGGTCGGCGGGGCGGTCGTGGGGGGCGCGGTCGTGGGCGGGGCGGTCGTCGGCGGGGCGGTGGTGGGCGTGGTCCCCCCGCCGCACGGCGCGCCGTTGATGGTGCAGTTCAGCGGCGCCTTGTAGGCCCCGGTGCCGTTGTAGCCCCAGCTGAAGGTCGCCCCGGGGGCGAGCGGGCCGGCCCAGCTCTTCTTCACCGCGACCCAGTGGTTGCCGCTGTTGGTGACGTCGGCGTCCCAGGCGCTGCTGATGGTGGTGCCGGCGGGCAGGTCGAACTCGATGCGCCAGGTGCTGACGCTGGCGGCGGAGCCGTTGGTGACGGTGACCCGGGTCTCGTGGCCGGTCCCCCAGTCCTGCACCTTGGCGAACGTGGCGGTCACGCTGCCAGCGCCGAACGCCGAGGTCACCGGGACCACCGCGGCGGTCACCGCGACCACGGCACCGGCCCAGAGGGCCCGGCGGAGCGATCTCTTCATGTGGCGGCTCCCCAAACAGTTAGGAAACTTTCCAAAAGGATGGTGAGACGCTACTCACGCCGTCACCAGTTCGTCAAGATGCACATGCGTCGATAGTCGCGGGAATCGGGCCGCAGGCCGTCGCGACGCCGGCCGGGCGGCTGTCTGGGTAGCCTCGCCCCATGACCGTCTTCGACACCGAGATCGACGCCCTGACCGGCGGCCCGGCCGACCTCGCCCGCTACCGGGGCAGGGCGCTGCTGGTGGTGAACGTGGCCTCCCGCTGCGGGCTCACCCCCCAGTACGCCGGCCTCCAGGCCCTGCACACCGAGTACGCCGACCGGGGCCTGGTGGTGCTCGGCGTGCCGTGCAACCAGTTCGCCGGCCAGGAACCCGGCACGTCCGCCGAGATCGGCGAGTTCTGCCAGGTCAACTACGGGGTCACCTTCCCGCTCACGGAGAAGGTCGACGTCAACGGCCCGGACCGGCACCCGCTCTACGCGGCGCTGGTGTCCACTCCGGACGGCGACGGGCACACCGGCGACGTGCGGTGGAACTTCGAGAAGTTCCTGGTGGCCCCGGACGGCACGGTGGCGGCCCGGTTCGCCCCGACCGTCACGCCGGACTCCCCGCAACTGCGCGCGGCGATCGAGAAGGTCCTGCCGGTCTGACCCCGCGAACGCGGACGAGCCCGGGGCGGCGGAAGCCGTCCCGGGCTCGCGGAAGCACCCGTCGGGTCAGCCGGCGGCGGAGCGGAACACCGGGTAGTAGCCGCCGGACTGACCGGCCGCCGTCGGGTGGTACGAGATGCCGATGCTGGCGAAGTTGAGCGCGTGCAGCCACTTCTCGCCGTAGCTGCACAACTGGTGCCCGACGAAGATCGAGCGGACGTCGGCGAACGTGAAGCCGGCCGAGGTCGCCGCGCTGCGGGTGATGTCGTCGACCAGGTTGATGCCCTCGTTGATCTTCGCCCGCGAGTTCGCGCTCAGGCCGACGCAGACCGTGCCGAGCTGGTAGAAGACCGGGTACCCGACCACCACCACCCGCGCCGACGGGGCCTTGGACTTGATTCCGCTGTAGACCCTCGCGAGCTTGCCGGACAGCTCGGCGCGCGCCTTGTCCTCGGCGGCCTGCACGGCGGCCACGCACTGGCTCTCGCCGTAGAGCACGCAGGTGGTCATGATGTTGGCGAAGCCGACGTCGTTGCCGCCGATGGTGACGCTGACCAGCGTGGTGGTCGACGACAGCGCGGAGAGCTGGTTGTTGATCACGTCCGTGGTGGTCGCCCCGGAGCAGGCCACCGACTTGTACGACGCGGGCTTGACGTTGGCGTTGTAGAGCGCCGGGTACGCGTTGGTGCTGCGCTGGCAGCTTCCGCTCTCGGAGGTGTAGCTGCCCGCGCCGACGCCGGAGGCGTACGAGTCGCCGAGGGCGACGTAGCGGTCGGTGGGCGCCGCCTGGGCGGGGACGGCCAGCGTGAGCGTGGCGCCGATGGACGCCGCGAGGCTCACGGCGAGGGTAACGAGACGGGATCTCCGCACGTCGCACTCCTGGGGGTGGGAAGTGGTAGTGAGAGATAGATATCACCGAATGCAGGCTAAATGGAAGATCACCGATCCCCTACCGGGCGGGATAGGGGTGGCTCGGTCCGCAGCCGTCCGGAGTGGCGGGGGTCGATAACCAAGCAACCCGATCGGGAATACCTCGCCGGCCGAGGCGGTTGTCGAGGGACATGACAACTGTGGGACTCATCGGCAGCGGAAGCATCGGCGGCACCCTGGCCCGGCTGGCGGTGGCCGCCGGTCACGACGTGGTGCTCAGCAACTCGCGCGGACCGCAGACGCTGAAGGACCTGGTGGAGGAGCTGGGCCCGCGGGCCCGGGCGGCCACTCCCGCCGAGGCGGCGGCGGCCGGCGACCTCGTCGTCGTCACCATCCCGCTGCGGGCCTACCGCGAGGTGCCCGCCGGGCCGCTCGCCGGCAAGATCGTCATCGACACCAACAACTACTACCCGGAGCGGGACGGCCACTTCCCGGAGCTGGACGACGAGTCCACCACCACCAGCGAACTGCTCCAGCGGCACCTGCCCGACTCGGCCGTGGTGAAGGGCTTCAACAACATCTACTTCAAGCACCTGCTCGCCCTGGCCCGCCCGTCCGGCGCCGCCGACCGCACCGCCCTGCCCATCGCCGGCGACGACCCCACGGCGAAGGCCACCGTCACCGCGTTCCTCGACTCCCTCGGGTACGACGCGGTCGACGTCGGCCCGCTCGCCGAGGGCTGGCGGTTCCAGCGCGACACCACCGCGTACGCCGCCCTCTATGCGGCCGACCCGGCGAACGACTTCGACCGCCCGGCGCGGGTCGACGCGGAGAAGCTGCGCGCGGCCCTCGCCGCCGCCCGCCGCTACGCCGACGCCTGAGGTGCAAGGAAGGGCCCCTTCTTAACGCTTTCGGTATAGAAGGGGTCCCTTCTCACCACAGCCGCTGGGGTGGAGCGACCGAGACCGCGCCGGGGCGCCGGACGATCTGGGCGGCGTCCTCGACGGCCGCTCGACGCACGGTGACCACGCCCGGACCGTACCCGGTGGCGGGCGCAGGGGGTGGAGGCGGCGCGGGCGGCGGCTAGGCTGCGCCGTGTGCAGTTGGTGAGCGCGGACGACATCACGGCGGCGCAGCGGCGGATCGGCGGGCGGGTGGTCCGCACCCCGCTGCTGGCCTGCACGCGCATCGGCGACGAGTACGGCCTCGACCTGTGGGTCAAGGCGGAGAACCTGCAACACACCGGCAGCTTCAAGACGCGCGGGGTGCTCAACGCGCTGCTCGCGCTCACCGAACGCGCCGGCCGACCCGCCGGCCTGACCGCCTTCTCGGCCGGCAACCACGCGATGGCCGTGGCGTACGCCGGCCAGGCGTACGCCCTGCCCACCGTGGTGTGCATGCCGCCGCACGCGGTGCCGACCAAGATCGAGGCGGTCCGCCGGTACGGCGGCGAGGTCGTGCTCACCGACGACCTGCTCGGCACCTGCGAGGCCGTCGCGGCGGAACGCGGATACCACCTGCTGCCGCCGTTCGACGACCCGGACGTCATCGCCGGCCAGGCCACCATCGGCCGGGAGATCCTGGCCGACGGCCCGCCGCCGGGGTTGGTCCTGGTGCCGGTGGGCGGCGGCGGGCTGATCAGCGGCGTGGCGGCGGCGGTACGGGCGGCGGCACCGGCCGCGCGGATCGTCGGCGTGGAGCCGGCCACCGCCAACGCCGTCGGGCACGCCCTGCGCACCGGCGGCGCGGCCCCGGCGACGCCGCCCCGGTCGATGGCCGACGGGCTGGCCGCCCCCTTCGCCGGCCGGCACACCCTGGCTCACATCCGGGCCCTGGTCGACGACGTGGTGGAGGTCGCCGAGGACGCGATCTGGGGCGCGTGGTGGGAGCTGCTGGACGCGACGAAGCTCCTGGTCGAGCCGTCCGCCGCCGTCACCTATGCGGCGCTGCGCACCGGCCTGGTCACCGCCGCGCCGTGCACCCGGGTGGTGCTGGTGCTCAGCGGCGGCAACGTCTCACCGGCGGCGCTGGCCACGCTGCGCTGACCCTCCCGCCGCCCCACGGATGGGTGTGAGAAGGGTGCCCTTCTCGACCGTAGGCGTTAACAGGGGCCCCCTCCTTTCACACCCGGCGGCGGCCGGCGAAGCCGCACTCGACGCGGTGGTACCAGCGCACGTCCGAGTCGCCCTCCAGCCAGCACCACAGCACCGGGCGGCCGGCCCGCTCGCCGGGGAAGTCCAGCAGCACCGGGGCGATGCCCTTGACCTGGATGTCGTGCTCGTGCAGCTCGTCCACGACCCCGTGCAGCCGGGCCTCCAGGCCCTTGACCTCGGCGAGGCCGCCGAGCGGACTCAGCCCGCCGTCGGCGAGGTCGGCGCGCAGCTCGGCGAGGTCGGCGCGGAGCCGGATCAGCTCGTCGATGCGCGGTTGCAGGGTGGCCACGAGGTGACGCGCCTGGGCGAGGGTGAACACCGCGCCAGTATGGGGCACGGGTCTCGTCTCGCGCAGGGGTGTCGATGGTGGGAATGTTCGGGTCTAATGGTCTTCGGCCAGGTAGCGGGCGACCCGGTGCGCAAACCTGATCGTTCGGCAACCGGCCAGGCCGCTCAGGACGTCGTCCACGCTGAGCTTCGGCCGGCCGCCCTTCCCGGTAGCCTCGGCCTGCTGCACGACGACGTCGGTGATCCGTTCCGGGTCGTCCTCCAGCAGCATGCAGAGGAAGTCGTCCGGGTGCAGCGCCTCGATGGCGTACGGCGCGAGCGCATGGTCCGGAAAGTCACGGAGGTTGGCGGTGACGATCACGTCCGCGTCGGCCGCGACGGCGGCGGCAAGCACATGGCGGTCTTTGGGATCGTTGGTCATCTCTGCGACGAGGCGCTCATAGCCCGAGACCAACGCATTCGGAAAGTGCTCTCGCATGACCTCGACCCTGCGTTCGGCCTTGACACCGAGCACCGACGGCGGCAGGTTCCGGCGAACCTCGTCGAGGATCGCCCGGGTCCAGAGCGGGCGGTACAGCTCCTGCTCGGCGCAGCGCAGCAGCGTGTCGGCGAGGACGCTGGGCACGAGGACACAGGCGTCCAGCACGGCAACGATCATCAGTGGACGGTCACTCGTCCGGCTGGTCGTCCGAGGGCTGGCGGCCACGCCGAATCGCTTCGTCGTATACGCCCATGTCGATCGCGTCCGCCGTCAACTCGTCCAGCGCCTCGAGACGCGCTCTCGACCGGCGTTCCTTGTAGGCCAGCACGTCGTGCAAAGCGACCCGGCGGCTGGAGTTGGGGCGGGTGTAGGGCAGCACGCCATCGTTCATCAGCTTGACCACCGTCGGGCGGGTCACGCCCAGGATCGCGGCGGCCTCCCCGGTCGACAGCTCGACATTCTCCGCCATCACCCGCACCGGCCGCCCGCGACCGAGGATCGACACGACTTCGGCGAGCGCCTCGCCCACCACGGGCGGCACGTCCACCGGCTCTCCGCCGTCGACGATCAGTTGCAGCCGCCGCCCCCGCAGCGACCGCCGGGCAAAGCGCCGCAGCTCGTCACCGTTGGGCGCCGATCCGCCTGCCGGCACCACCGTCACAAGACCCTCCGACCTCATCGATCCCGTCACCACGATACCCGCCAAAGCGAAAAAAACGATAGGGTTAGGCGACGGGGCCGGTCGGCAGGTGGATGCGTTCGGCCGGGACCCCGGCGGCGAGCAGCCGCAGCCGCGACCCGGCCAGCATCGGCGGCGGCCCGCACAGGTAGACCTCCTGGCCGGGCCGGTAGTGGTCGAGCGCGACGGTCAGCGCGTCGCCCCGCTCCCCCGCCCCGGCGAGCGGGTCGTGCGACAACGCCGGCACCAGGGTCAGCCAGTCGTGGGCGCGCTGGAGCTTGTCGAGGCTGACCGAGTCGTAGAGGTCCGAAGGCGCGCGCGCCGACCACCAGGGTCACCCGCCGCCCGGCCGGCGCGGCGACGATTTGCTCGACGAGGGAGCGCAGCGGCGCGAGCCCGGTGCCCCCGGCCACCAGCAGCAGGTCCGCCCGCGAGGCCGGGTCGAGACCCAGCCCGACGTCGCGCGGCGGGCCGAGTCAGAGCGGGTCGCCGGGGCGTACCACGTGGACCAGGGTGCGGGAGACGGCCGCGACCGCCCGGACGTGCAGCTCCACGGTGCCGTCGGGGCGCGGCGCGTTGGCCGGGGAATACCAGCGCCACCGGCCGGGCCAGCGCCCGGTGCAGACCGGCACCGCCTGGCCGGGTCGGAAGGGCAGGCGTCGCCAGGGGCGTACGGTCAGGATGGCGACGCCCTCGGCGGGCCGGTCGTGGCCGATGACCTGCGCCGGCCACCAGGCCGGGCCGCCGCCGGCCCGCTCGGCGGCGCGGGTCACCGCCGCCGACGCCCGCCGCGCGGCCTGCGCCCACGCCGCCGCCAGCCCCGGCGTGCCGGGCGACGGTGGCGGCGAGCGCGGCCTCCACGGCATGCTGGTGCGGCAGCAGGCGGTGGCGGCGGTAGGCGTGGCCGAGCACGGCCAGCAGCGCCGCCCGCCCCGCCGGGTCGTCGCCGCCGGAGGCCAGCCGCCCCAGCGCGGCGAGGAACACGGCCGCCTCCTTCGCCGGCAGCCGCCCCGGGCAGCGCTCCTCGACCGCGCACCAGAATTCGTCGGCCGCCGCGCGGGCGTACCGCAGCAGGGTGGACCACGACGCGGCCAGGGCGGCGGTCACGCGCCGGCCTCGTCGGCGAAGGCCCGCCGGGCCGCGTCCACCGCGCCGGCCGGCACGTCGAGCGCCCATAGCACCCCGGCCAGATAATCGACCACGCGGCGGTGCTGCTCCTCGGTCAGGCCCAGGCCGCGCCACGCCCCGGCCGCCGGCCGCGCGATGTCGCCCGCCGGCCCGCCGAGCGCCACCGTGAGGGTCAGCGCCAGGTGCCCGGCGAGCCGGGCCCGATCGACCCCGATGAGGTACGGCGCCAGCTCGGCGTCCGCCGCCACCAGCCGCAGCCAGCGGGCCACCGCGTCGCGCACGCCCGCCGACCCGAGCGTCTCGATCGGAACGGCCAGCCGATCAAGGTCAGCGGCACCACGAGACTAAGCGAGGCCATCGTCGGGATGGGCGACTTCGCCGTCGGCGCGGACGCCGCGAACCAGAATCGGACCCGGCTGGCGCTGATGGCACGGCTCGCCGAGACGGCGCAACGGGTGCGACGTGTCCTCGGACGCCAAGACAGTCTCCGCCTGAAAGCTCCGGAGCTCAAAGACCTTGGAAGATTTCGGCCCCCAGAGGGGCCATCCGCTTCCAAGATTCATCCCGGGTTCCGCGTGATGACACTCATCAAGGCGACTGCGATCCCGCTGACCGCGGGGATCGCCACCGGCGCGATGCTCCCCGATGGACGGCGGTCTCCGCTGCCCATCAGGGCGGCTCACGCACAGCCCACGCTGAGAATGCCTGGGCCGGGTGCCGGCAGACCTGATCCTCACTCGGACTGGGCGGCCAGTTCCCGGGCGCGGTCGCGGGCCGCTTCGAGGGCCGCGAGCATCGCCGCGCGTACGCCGTGGTTCTCCAGCTCGCGGATGGCGGAGATGGTGGTGCCGGCGGGCGAGGTGACCGCCTCGCGCAGCTTGACCGGGTGTTCGCCGGAGTCGCGCAGCATGACCGCCGAGCCGATCGCGGTCTGCACGATCAGCTCGTGGGCGACCTGGCGGGGCAAACCGAGCAGGATGCCGGCGTCGACCATCGCCTCGACGAGGAGGTAGAAGTAGGCCGGCCCGGAGCCGGACAGGGCGGTGACGGCGTCCTGCTGCGACTCGGGGACCCGGACGGTCGCGCCCAGCGGGGTGAACATCTCCTCGGCCAGGGCAAGGTGCTCGCCGGTGGCGTGGGCGCCGGCGGAGATGGCGCTCATCGCCTGGTCGACCAGGGCCGGGGTGTTGGTCATGACCCGCACCACGGGGGTGCCCTCGGGCAGCCGCCGGTTGAAGAAGCTGGTCGGCAGGCCGGCGCAGAGCGAGATGACCAGCTTGTCGGCGGGTACCTTCGGCCCGATCTCGTCGAGCAGGGCGGCGGCGTCCTGCGGCTTGACGGCGACGGCCAGCACGTCGGCCTCGCCGACGGCGGTCAGGTTGTCGACCACCCGTACGCCGTAGCGGGTGGCCAGTTCCTCGGCGCGGATCGGCCGCCGGGCCGTGGCCAGCAGCCGGTCGACCGGCCAGCCGGAGCGCAGCAGCCCGGAGAGCATCAGCTCGCCGATCTTGCCCGCGCCGATCACCGCTACGGTGTGGTCGCCCACCGCCATGGTCGTACCCCTTTCGTGGCCCGCCGGGCGGCGGGGCCGAGCGGCGGGGGGGGGGGGGGGCCGCGGGGGGGGCCCCCCCCCCCCGGGGGGGGGGGGGGGGCCCAACAAAAACACCCCCCCCACCGCGGGCGCCGCGGCCGCCGCCTAAGCGCCCGGGCTGTGGTGATATCGGCGGGT